>DASSHR010000043.1:0-4599 GCA_035692745.1 Candidatus Limnocylindrales bacterium
GCGCTCGCCGCGGACCACGAGGTCGACCGCGGTGAGCGCGCAGTCGACCGCCGCTCGCGCCGCTTCCCACGTGTGCGGCCCGACCGGCGTCATCGTGTCGAACGCGTAGCGCCCCGCTCGCGCATGGACGGCAACCGGTACCCGGGGCGGGATCCCATCCAGCATCGCGTCCGTCGCGAACATGTACGGCACGACCCGGTCCTGCCCGACGAGGCCGGGGATCGGGGAGGCCATCCACGTCGCGTGCACCGTCCGAAGGTGCTCGAGGAAGGCCGGGTCATGCACGGCCGCTAGCACCGCGTCGTCGTGCGCCGCCGCCTCGACGCGCTCGAACCCGGGTCCGGACAGTGCGTTGAGGATCCGGTCGACCCGCTCGGGCACCTCGTCGCCCGGATCGGGCACGCCGACCCAGACCTCGCCCTTCGGGACGTGGAGCTTCGTCCGCGGGGACCACACGACCGCCGTCATCGGGCAACTGTGCCACCAAGCGCCGCCCGGCTGCGCGGCACACTTGCACGATGCCACCCAAGCCTGCGCCGGCCCGCGTGCTCACGCAGCGCGAGCTGAATCGCGCGCTCCTCGCCCGGCAGCACCTGCTCGAGCGAACCACGCGGCCGATCGCCGAGGTGGCCGACGCCATCGGCGGCCTGCAGACGCAGTACGCGCCCTCGGGGTACGTGGGGCTGTGGTCGCGGGTCGAGGGCTTTCGGCGCGAGGACCTGACGCGCGCCCTCGAGGACCACTCGATGATCCAGGCGACGCTCATGCGGACGACGATCCACATGGTGCGCCGGGCCAGCTTCTGGAAGTTCGCCCTCGGCGTGCGCAGGGCGCGCCGCGAGTGGGCGGCACGCGTTCGCGTGCTCCCGCCCGAGGCCGAGCTCCGAGCGGGCGCGGACCGGCTGCGTCAAGCCGTCCAGGACGGCCCGAAGACGGTCAAGGAGCTCGGTGAGCTGGCAACCGGCTTCGTGGGAACCCTCAGCTACTGGGTGGACCTCGTCCGGGTGCCGCCGTCCGGGACGTGGGAGCGTCGCCGCGCGGATCGGCTCGCGCTGGCGGAGCTATGGGTCGGGCCGGAGGACGCCACGGAGGAAGAGGGCATCGAGTTCCTGGTCGCGACGTACCTCGGCGCGTTCGGGCCGGCGCCGTATCGCGACATCGCCGGTTGGGCCGGGCTCAGCCTCGCGATGGTGAAGGACGCCGCTGCCCGCCTCGACCTCGTTACCTACGCCGACGAGTGCGGCAAGCCGCTCATCGACCTTCGGGACGCGCCGTTGCCGGACCCGGGCACGCGGGCGCCGGTCCGCTTCCTGCCGCACTGGGACGCGAACCTGCTGGTCCATGCCCGCCGGACCGGGATCCTGCCGGAGGCGCACCGCGGCCGCGTGTTCTCGACGAAGAACCCCTTCTCGGTCGGCACGGTGCTCGTCGATGGCGTCGTGGCGGCCGGGTGGTCGCTGGTGAAGGATCGAATCGTGCTCGATCCGTTCGTCGAGCTGTCCAAGTCAGACCGTGCTGCCGTCGAGCGGCAGCGCGAGGCCCTCGAGGCGTTCCACCGCTGACGGCTCGCGCCGCGGCGGCGCGGGCTATCGTTTGCCCGTGCGCTTCCGAACCACGATCCTGCAGACCGGCGCCACCGCGATGGGCTTCGTCATCCCCGAGGAAGTCGTCACGGCCCTCGGGGCCGGCAAGCGTCCGCCGGTCACCGTGACGATCAACGGCTACACCTATCGCAACACGGTGGCGGTCATGGGCGGCCAGTTCATGATCGGCGTGAGCTCGGAGCATCGCGGCCCGGCGAAGGTGCAGGGCGGCGACGAGGTCGACGTCGAGCTCGAGCTCGACACGGCGCCGCGGACGGTCGACGTCCCGCCGGAGCTCGCCGCGGCACTCGACGCGGACCCCGCCGCGAAGGCGACGTTCGACAGGCTCTCGTACTCGAACAAGAGCTGGCACACGCTCCAGGTGACCGGCACGAACAACCCCGAGACCCGCGCGCGGCGCATCGAGAAGTCGATCGCCGCGCTGCGCGAAGGTCGGATCCGCTAGCACCACATCCGCGGGGACCGAGGAGGCTGATCGATGGCGGTGACCTACCGGGTCCCGGGCCTGGTGCTCACGGAGCGCGAGCACACCGTTCCCCTGGACCACGCGCGCCCCGACGGACCGTCGATCACGGTCTTCACCCGCGAGGCGGCATCACCCGACGGCCTCGACAAGCCGTATCTCGTGTTCCTCCAGGGCGGTCCCGGATTCGAGGCCACCCGCCCCGACGCCGAGCCCATCGGCTGGCAGAAGCGCGCGCTCAAGGACTACCGCCTGCTGCTCCTCGACCAACGGGGCACCGGCCGCTCGACGCCGGTGGGCGACATCCCGGGTGCGACGCCGGAGGCGCAGGCCGACTACCTGACCCACTTCCGCGCCGATTCCATCGTGCGCGACGCGGAGCTGATCCGGGAGGAGCTCGGTGTCGAGCGCTGGAGCCTGCTCGGGCAGAGCTTCGGCGGCTTCTGCTCGATGACGTACCTGTCGTTCTTCCCGGATGCGCTCAACGAGGTCTACATCACGGGCGGGCTGTCGCCGATCGGGCGACCGGTCGACGACATCTACCGCGCCACGTACGCCCGACAGGTCGAACGGAACCTCGCCTATTTCGCGCGCTACCCGGAGGATCGGAAGCGAGTCCGGGACATCGTCGCGCGCCTCGAGTCCGAGGACATTCGGCTGCCGAATGGCGACCGGCTGACGTCGCGCCGATTCCTGCAGATCGGCCATTCGCTTGGCAGCAGCGCCGGGCCGGAGCAGGTCCACCACGTGCTCGAGCTGCCGTTCCCGTCACGGGCCTTCCTGCACGACATCCAGCCCGGTTTCGGGATTGCCCGGAACCCGATCTACGCCACGCTCCACGAGGCGTGCTACGCCGATGGCGGGACGACCTCCTGGTCTGGCGACCGCACGTTCCCCGAGTCCTACCGCGAGGAGCTGTGGTTCACCGGCGAGCACATCCAGCGCTGGATGTGGGAGGACTACGGCGAGCTCCGATCGCACGCCGTCGCCGCGGACATCCTCGCGGAGCATGACTGGCCCCGTTTGTACGACCCGGAGCAGCTCGCGCGCAACGAGGTGCCCGTTGCCGCGACCATCTACTACGACGATCCGTACGTCGTCCGCGAGTATGCCGAGGAGGCCGCGCGACGGATTCGCGGCTGCCGGCCGTGGATCACCAACGAGTACCTGCACAACGGGCTGCGGGCCGGCGGCGAGCGCGTGCTGGACCGCCTGATCGATCTGGCGAAGGGCCGCGCCTGACTCCCTGCACCTGCCCCAGCGCCGCGGCGGGCCGGGCTACTTCGTGACCGGCACCTGGAGCGTGACCATCGAGTTGCTCTGGCCGATCGTCCCCGACATCGTCCCGATCTGGTGCGCGCCGCCGTCGTCGCCGAAGACCATGTCCGCGCTGAGGCTGACCCGCGCGAGGTTCGACACCGATGCCTCGTAGCCGGCGCTCTTGTACGCCTCCTGGCACGCATCGGCGGGCATCGCGATCTGCGAGGTGGCGATGATCTTCGATGCATCGGCCGCGTCGGAGAGGCTCCCGTAGACCTCGAAGTGGATGTGCGGCCAGCGACCCGAGTAGCAGCCCGGGAAGATGCTCGCGTAGGTCACCGTCCCGTCGTCCCCGGCGACCTGGACGCCCCGCAGGTAGTTCTCGTTCTCGATGCCCTGGCCGTACATCGAGTAGCCACCGTCGCGGTTGCAGTGCCAGAGGTACACGGCGGCGCCGGGGATGGGCGCGCAGTCGTTCGATGCGTCCACGACCTGGAGCCGGATCTGGAGCGGGATTCCCTCGGCCTTGGTCGTGGAGCTGCCGAAGCTCGAGCTAATGTCCTGGCGCACGACACCGCTCTCGGTGAGGACGTCGGGGCCGTTCGTGCCGTCGCCCGGGTACGGCCCGGCGGTCTCCTCCGGGATGACCGAGCACGACGCACCGGTCAGGCTCGTCGGTGAGGTCGTGGCGCCTGCGCCGGTCGGCGCCGCCGTGGAGCCGGTGCCGGGCGCGCAGCCAGCGATCGTGAACATGCCGGCGCTGATCGCCCCGAAGCCGAGCACCTGGAGGACGCGCCGGCGGCTGATCGTCTCGACATCGAAGCCGAGGCCCTGGTCGAACACCGGCTCGTCCTGGTGGGGCAGGGGACGGCCTTCGTATTGGTGAGGCTCGCCGGGATTCGCGTGATTCCCGAGGTTTGCGGGGGCAGTCTGCGTCGTCATCGGTGGCTCCTGGGCGAGTTCGATCCGTTCCTTGTTGGCGGAACGATCGTGGCCGTCGATGAGGATCGCCTGAGAGCCGGCTGAGGCCGGCGGCGACCAGGAGGCCTAGAAGGCTCGCTTCACCACGAGCAGGGCGGCGAAGAAGATGATGATCCCGGCCACCTGCATCTCGAACGGCAGCGAGGCGAGCCAGCTCGTCGCGTCGTTGACGACGTGGCCGACCGAGGCGAACACGTCCGGCGATGACCCGAAGTCGGGTGCATTGCCGCCCGCGCTGCCCGCGACCTGGCCCGCCGGACCGTTGTTGATGGCACCGCCGTATTCGACCAT
>DASSHR010000044.1:0-2175 GCA_035692745.1 Candidatus Limnocylindrales bacterium
GCCCTTGGGCACCTGGAATGAGATGCCATCGAGCGCCGTCACCGGCCCGAACCGCTTCACCAACCCATCGAGGACGAGGCTCACGCTCGGTACGGTAGCCCGTGGGCCACGCCCGCGCGGAGTGCCGTTCGGCCCGAGATCGGCGCGCGATTACCAGGCGGCCCCCGCGGCGCTGTCGTCAACTTCTTCTGTAACGGTCACCGGGGGGCCGCTATCGAACGAATCGCCGCGTGGGATCAGCGCAGGCCGGCGCGGAGGAAGTCGCGCGGCGTTGATTCGTGCTCAGCCGAACCGGCGCGAGCTCGCCGGAACGCGCCGACACTGGTGAGCTTTTCCGGTAGCGGCCCCCGGGTGACCGTTACCGAAAAACGTGCGCGGCGCGAGGTGCGCGGTGCGCGCCGCTGGGCCCGGTCGGGCCGGGAGCGCTACAGCCCGCTGTAGGCGTGCAGGCCGTTGAACCAGAGCGAGCCGGAGAGCGTGACCAGGACCATCGCGAAGCCGACGACGAGGAGCAGCGCCGCCGGTCGGCCGGCCCATGCGCGCTGGT
The DNA here is from genome assembly GCA_035692745.1 of Candidatus Limnocylindrales bacterium. Classification (GTDB taxonomy): domain Bacteria; phylum Chloroflexota; class Limnocylindria; order Limnocylindrales; family CSP1-4; genus UBA5189. The sequence continues at coordinate 548 of DASSHR010000044.1, forward strand.
TGCGAGCGTGGAGGTAGATCGCGTACACGAGCCACGTGACCAGCGCCGAGGTCTCCTTCGGATCCCAGCCCCAGTAGCGGGACCAGGCGATCGAGGCCCACCACGAGCCGAGGATGATCATCGTCGCGAAGATCGGGAAGCCGATGATGACCGCGCGATAGGCCACGGAATCCAGCACGCGATGCGAGGGCAACCACGAATACCGGTCGCCCTTGCCCTGCACGAGGTATGCGATCCCGGCGGCGAACGAGGTCGCGAAGATCCCGTAGGAGAGCATCGCCAGTCCGACGTGGATGGTGAGCAGCGGCGGGTTCTGGAGCGCGGGCACGAGCGGCTCCACGTCCGACGGCAGCGACGACGCGTACAGCGCCAGCACGAGCGCCACGCCGACCGGGATGAACGCGATCGAGCGGATGGGGTAGCGGCGCGCGAGCACGAGGTACCCGAACAGGATTGAGGTCGCGAACGCGACGGAGAACTCGAACAGGTTCCCCCACGGACCGCGCCCGACCACGATCGCTCGCAGGGTCATCGACGTGGCGAGGATCGCGAACGCGCCGAGCGTGAGCCATCGCGACGCACCCGACAGCGGCGACGGTGCCGCGAAGTCCGTCGGCCCTGCGGCGGCGAGCGCCGTCTGCGATTCGACGAACGAGCCGCTCGCGACCCCGGCCCAGGCGGGCTGCGGGCCGCGCGCGGCGCTCTTGACCGCGGCTCCCGCCGCAGCGAGCCGGCGGCCGTTGGCGAGCATGACCGCGTGCCCGACGGATGCGGCAAAGGCGAACACCAGCACCATCGTGCCGATCGTGAAGAGGGCCTGCGAGACGGCTTCCATGTGACTTCTCCGGACGCTGGGCTGGTGCTTTCGGGTGCCCCTACGCGGCCGCGGCGCCGCCGGGCGGTGGGCCGGCGGGTCGAAGGGCCGGAACCGTGTGGTTGATCTTCAGGACGAGCCCGCACGTGCCGCAGGTGTCGATCCAGGCGGCCCGGCCGGTGCCGCACTTCGGGCAGATCACCGCGAGGTCGCGGTGGCAGGTGTCGCAGCGCGTGGCGCCCGACGGGTAGATCAGTCGATCCGTGGTGCAGTACGGCTCACCGACCGGGTACACCGGCTGGCCGTCGACGAGCTCCGCGAGTCGCGGCTGCGGCTCGGCATACGGGATGCGCGAGCGCGGCTTTCCGACGATGTACAGGAACCAGCCGAGCACGAGCAGGCTGATCAGCGGCCCGACGACCCCGATCACGAGGAAGACCGGCAGCAGGTTGATCAGCGCTTTCCAGTCCGGGATGAGGATCGGCTGCAGGAAGTCGATCACGTGCTGGAAGATCTGACCGATCGCGTCGAACATCGCGGGAGATCGTAGCGCGGTGTGGCACCCTGCGCCGATGCGACGCGTGGTGCCGATCGTTGCCGCCGTGCTGCTCCTCACCGGCTGCAACGCGACGGGTCCGACCGAGTCGCCCGCGACGTCGGAGCAGGTGTTCGACTCCGAGCTGTGCCCCGGCGGCACCGGACATACCTGCCGGCTCTCGGCGGGCGAGCACTCGTCGCTCGGGTTCGGCGATGGCATCTCGTTCACGCTCGACGGCGACTGGATCGTCCGGGCGAACGAGACGGACGTGATCTC
>DASSHR010000045.1:0-5890 GCA_035692745.1 Candidatus Limnocylindrales bacterium
CCTGGCCGCCGATCGCGGAACCCATGAACACGGGATGGACCTGCGCGGCCTTCGACTGCGTGGCAATCGCGCGCCGGAGACGCGGCCAGGGGACGGAGCCCTGCTCCACGTAGGTCGTGAGAAGTGATTCGTCGTGCTCGGTGAGCCGCTCGACGGCCACGGCGGCGCCGGCTTCGTCGCGCTCATCCAGCGCGAGGATCTCGACGCCCGGCGTGCCCGGGTCGACGGCCCGCCGGACGGGAACCACGGCCGGCGTGAGCCGATCCGCGATCTGGGCGAGCGTCCGCTCGGGATCGGCCCCGCGGCGGTCCAGCTTGTTGAGGAAGAACAGCGTCGGCACACCAAGGCGTGCCAGCGCCCGGTAGAGCAGCGGCGTCTGGGGCTGGACGCCCTCGACCGCGGAGATCACGAGGATCGCGCCGTCGAGCACGCGCAGCACGCGCTCGACCTCGGCGATGAAGTCCGGGTGGCCGGGCGTGTCGAGGATGTTGACCGTCAGGTCGCCGATCGCGAACGAGGCCACCGCGGACTTGATGGTGATGCCGCGCTCACGTTCGAGCGCCAGCGAATCGGTCTGGGTGGTTCCGGCGTCGACGCTGCCGATCTTCGAGATGGCGCCTGCGGTGTAGAGCAGGCGCTCGGTGAGGGTGGTCTTACCGGCGTCGACGTGAGCGAGAATGCCGAGGTTCAAGGTGCGCATCGGGAGTCATGCCTTCCAAACGGGGTGTGGACACCTGCTGGATCGACATGGCTGCTGCCACCGGTACCTCCTCGCTCGTTCGCGCCGGACGTGCGCCGGCCGGCCAGATCGTAATCGCGGATCGCGTCGTTGTCAGCCCGGGCGCGTGCCCCCGGCTAGACCGGATCGGCCTCGCCATCGGTCCCCGCGACGGTCAGCTCCGCCGCGACGGCCTCGCCGAGCAGACTGCGCGCGGCTTCTGCCGAGCCGGGCGCGCTGAAGACCGACACCCGATCCCCGGCGGCGAACACGACGTCGCCCGCAGGCACGATCAGCGTGCCGCTGCGCTCGATCGCGACCACCACCACCTCACGCGGCCAGCGAACCTTCGCGATCGACGTGCCGATGAGCGCCGAGCCGTCCGGCAGATCCGATTCGAGGAGCACGCCGCCGGCGGCCAATCCGCGCACCTGGCGCACGTTGCCGGCCAGCGCTCGCCGGTAGGCGGTCATCGCGTCGCGGGCGGAGATGATGCCGGCAAGGCGCCCATCGGCCACGACCGGCGCCCAGCGCACGTGATGGTCGGCGAGGGTGCCGAGGGCGTCGTCGAGCCCGTCATCCGCGCCGATCACGGGACCGCCGTCCGTGTACGTGCCGACCGGGCGCGCGGGGTCCGCGGCCGCCAGCGCCTCGAGCGAGACGACGCCCCGGAACGTGCCGTCCCGCTCGACCACCGGCGCGCCGGGCACCCCGGCCTCGGTGAGTCGCGCGGCCGCCGTACCGGCGAGGGCGTCGGCGCGGAGGACCAGCTTCGGTGAGCGGGCGGCGTCGCCGGCGGGGATCGATGCCATGAGCGGCAACGCGAAGCGGAAGCGATGCGCCGGGGAATCCGCGCGGCTCCGCAGCTGGCTCCGATACATCGTTCGATCGCCGACGATGAGCGTTGCGAGGCCGATCGCGATCATCGCCGGCGCCAGCATCGCGAGGTTGTCGGTCATCTCCGCGACCATCAGCATCACCGCCAGCGGCGCGTGCGCCACGCTGCCGAACAGGGCCATCATCGCCACGATCACGAATGGCGCCGGCTCCGCGGGGATGCCCGGCGCAATCGGCTCGAGCAGACGCCAGATCCCGGCACCGAGCAGGCCACCGATGACCATGCCCGGGCCGAAGATCCCGCCGGAGCCGCCCGATCCGATGGACAGCGACGTCGCAAGGATCTTGGCGAACGGCAGGACGAGGATGATCCACAGCGGGATGGCCATGAGGCTCTGGCGGTCGAACCCCGCCTGGACCCAGCCGTAGCCGGTGCCGAGCGCGCCGGGCAGCACGATGCCGATCGCACCGACGGCGAGCCCGGCTAGCGCGGGCCGCAGCGCGCGGCGCAGTCGCAGCGTTCGGAACCCCCTCGTGAACCACTCGAACGAGCGGATGTACAGGCGGCCGACGACGCCCGCCGCCAGACCAATGAGGCCGTAGTACAGGAGCTGGCGAGGATCCTCGAACCCCGCTCCGGGCACGCGCCCGAAGATCGGCGTGAAGCCCGCGAGCATGCCGAACACGGAGAACCCCACGACCGAGGCGACGAACGACGGGACGAGGGCATCCGCCTCGACATCCTCGCGATATGGGATCTCGGCGCCGAGCACGGCGCCCCCGAGCGGCGCACGGAAGATCGCGCCGATGCCGGCCGCCATGCCCGCGGCGACGGCGATGCGCGCATCGCGCGCGTCGAGATCGAGCACTCGGGCGAGGTACGAGCCGAAGCCCGCGCCGATCTGTGCCGTCGGGCCTTCGCGGCCGCCCGAGCCACCCGAGCCGATGGTGACCGCGGACGCGACGAGCTTGACCACCGGGATCCTGGAGCGCACGCGACGGGCGCCGTGATGGAACGCGGCGATCGCTGCGTCCGTGCCGTGGCCCTCCGCCTCTGGTGCGAAGCGGAAGACGATCAACCCCGAGATCAGCCCGCCAAGGGCGACCACGAGGGGCAAGGCCCACGGGCGCGCCGCGTCGGTGATGGGCGCCGCGCCTTCGCCGACCGGGGTCGCGGGCGAGAAGCCGGCGAGCATGCCCAGGAGCAGGTGTGACGACGCGTCGAGCGCCCAGAAGAAGGCCGCCGCGCCGATGCCCGCGATGACCCCGATGGCTCCGCCCAGGATGACCCACTTGCGCAGGTACTCGGCAGAGCGCGCGCGTCGGCGGAGGCCGTCGAGCAGGATGCGTCGGTCGAGCAGCATCAGCTCACGCCGTCGAAGGCAGCGCCAACCTGCTCGAGCTCATGCAGGGTGGAATCGGAAAGCCGCAGGGTCCGTGCGCGCTCCGCGATCAGCGCGCGGCGACGGCCGATGATCCGCTCGCGAACGGCGATCCCGCGAGCCGTGAGCCGGGCACGCGTGGCGCGCCGATCCTGCTCGTCGGACGTGGCGTTGAGCAGGCCTCGCCTTGCAAGCCGCTGCAGGAGACGGCTCGTCGCCGGTACGGTCACTCCGACGCGGGCGGCAACCGCGCTGACCGTGGCCCCGTCGTCCGCCTCGCCGACGATGAGCAACGCCCGCCACTGCGGAAACGTGAGCTCCCAATCGTCGCTCGCATCCGCGAGCGCCCGCGTCGTGATGGCCACGCCGGCCACGACGAGGCGCTCGAGCAGGGACTCCAGGGAGGCCGGTTGGGGCATGCGCGGAGGATAGCCGAAGTGATTGCCAGGTGGCTATCAAACTCGGAGTGAATCGGCCGCGGATCGGCCCGCGGCGACCTTGATGACGGGCTCGTCGTCTACACGCGCTCGCAGGCGGCGGCAGAAATGCGCCGGCGGGCGACGACGGACAGGGCGAGATACGAGGCGGCGATGACCCCGCCCAGGACGAAGGCGATGCTCCAGAACCCGATCGACCCCAGGTGCTGGTAGGCAAGGCCGCCGAGCGCCGGTCCGAGGAAGAACGCCAGGCCCCAGGACGAGCCCCACATGCCCTGGTACAGGCCGCGCAGGGCGGGCGGCGACATCTCGGCGACGATCACCGGCGCAACCGCCGCGCCGATCACCTCGCCGAAGGTCCAGATCGCGACGGTCACCATGAAGAACGGCAACGTGGTCGCGAACCCGGTCAGCCCGAAGCCGATCCCGAGGAGCACCGCCGACAGCGCGATCGTCGGGTAGCGCGGCGACCGCTCGGCCCTGCGGCTGATCCAGATGGTCACCAGCACGATCAGCGCTCCGTTCACCGCGATCGCCAGTCCGTAGTCGCTCGGCAGGAGGCCCTTGGCCGCCATGTCGATCGGCAGCGTGACGTTCGCCTGCGAGTACATGAGCCCCACGAGGACCGACAGGACGACGAACGCGAGGAGCATCGAATCACGCAGCGCGATGCCGAGGCGGGCGCGGGTCGGCGTCCGTGCCTCGTGCGCCACCGCGTGGCTCTGCGATTCGGGGACGCGGAGCAGCACGACGAGGCCGAACAGCGCCGTCGTCAGCGCGTCGCCGGCGAACAGCAGGAAGTAGTCGAGGTTCGCGAGGAAGCCGGCCGCGATCGGCGCCAGCGCCGCGCCGAGGTTGATCGCCCAGTAGATGTAGCCGAACGCCCGCGTTCGCCGCTCGGCGGGCACGAGATCGACGATCGCGGCGGACACCGCCGGGCGGTAGAGGTCCGTGAAGAACCCGAGGATGAGGGTCATGAGCGCCAGCACGCCGAGGTCGCGCGTCAGCCCGACGGCGAGCATCGCGATCGGCGAGACGAAGAAGCTCAGGAGCATCACGGGTCGGCGACCGAACCGATCCGCCAGCTCGCCGCCGGTGAGCTGCGCGACGAACGACCCTGCGCCGAGGGTCGACACGACGAGCGCGGCGCTCGCCGGCTGGATGTGCAGATCGGCGGTCAGGTACAGCATCAGGAACGGGATCGCGAAGCCGCCGAGGCGGTTGACCACGGTCCCGACCCACAGGAACCAGAACGCGGCGGGCAGCTCGTCGCGAGCCCCGCGCAGGCGGGCGATCGTGATCACAGCGGCGACGCGTCGGCGGTCGGGCGGAAGGTGGCCGGGTCGTCGTGCATCGGCGGCGGCTTCAGGCGCCAGATCGAGCGGATGAGCCCGGGGGCGGCCACGAACATCAGGGCCAGCGCGATGATCACGGTGAGCAGGTCGAGCGGCGTGCCGGTCTCGATGACCATCGACTTCGCGCCGTTGTTGAGCGCCCCGAACAGCAGGCAGGCGAGCACGATGCCGCTCGGGCGCAGGCCGGCGATGAGCGCCAGCGCGAGGGCGACGAAGCCGGCGCCGGTGCCCTCGATGCCGCCCGCCGGCCCGAGCGCCAGGAACGCGCCACCCATCCCGGCGAGCCCGCCGGACATCGACATCGCGATCACGGTGGCCCGACCGGGACGCATCCCGGCGGCGCGCGCCGCGGCGGGGCTGAAGCCGGTCGCCCGGAGCTCGAACCCGAGCGGCGTCCGGAACAGGACGAACGACACGACGACCGCCATGAGGAGCGCGACGACGAATCCCCAGTCGAGGCGGATGGTCTCGATGTCGAAAAGGAGCGGGACCTTGGGCGGCTGCACGGCGCGCAGGTCGACACCGGACAGCGCACCCGAGACGAGGTAGATCGTCAGGCCGGTCAGGCTGTTGAACATGAGGGTCGTGATGACCTCGTGCGCTCCCGTCCGCGCCTTGAGCAGGCCCGGCAGGAACGCGTAGGCAGCCCCGGAGAGCGTGCCGGTGGCGAGCGCGAGGAGGAGCACGGCGAACGGCGGCAGGGTGCTCCCGAGGAGGCCGGCTGCGGTGACCGCCCCGAAGCCGCCCATGACGAACTGCCCGCCGGCGCCGAAGTTGAATAGTCGCGCGTGCAGCGCCAGCCCGACGCCGAGGGCGACAAAGATGATCGGGGTCGTGAAGAGCAGCGCTTCCGTGGCCGGGCGAATCGCCTTGGCGACGTCGCGCTCCGTACCGCTCTGGATCGCAGCGACGATGCGGCCCACGTCGCCGATGGACCCGGTGAGCATCGCGCCGTAGCCGCGAACGACCACGTCAAGCGCGCCGCCGATCGCGACGAGCGGATCCGTCCCGATCTTCGAGAGGTGCTCGAAGTCCGTCACGACCAGGATGAAGGCGCCGACGATGAAGGCGGTGACCAGTGCGAGCGCCGGGACGGCGAGGCGGCCGAGCAGGCCTTCGTGCCTGACCGCGCGAGCGATCGATGCTGCGGGATGCTGGGAC
>DASSHR010000046.1:0-5596 GCA_035692745.1 Candidatus Limnocylindrales bacterium
GTCCGTGAGATCGCCGAGGCCTCGAAGACCGGCCCGGCCACCAACATCATCTCCGGCACCGCGGTCGGCTTCGAGACGACCTTCCTCACCGCCATCACGATCGGCATCGCGCTCTTCGCGAGCCACTGGCTCGGCGACAAGGCAGGGCTGGTGAGCGAGGACGGCCGGAACGTCGGCGGCATCTTCGGCACCGCGGTCGCGACCATGGGCATGCTCATGACGACCGCGTACATCCTCGCGATGGATACGTTCGGCCCGATCACCGACAACGCCGGCGGCATCGCCGAGTTCAGCCGCGCCGAGGCGGGCGCCCGCGAGATCACGGATCGCCTGGACGCGGTGGGCAACACGACCAAGGCCCTGACCAAGGGCTACGCGATCGCCTCGGCGTCGCTGGCCGCGTTCCTGCTGTTCAGCGCCTACATCGACAAGGTCAACCTGATCCTCACCCGCCAGGGCAAGGAGCTCATGGACTCCGTCAACCTGGCGAACGTGAACGTGTTCATCGCGGCCCTGATCGCCGCGATGCTCGTGTACTTCTTCAGCTCGCTCGCCATCCGCGCCGTCGGCACCACGGCCCAGGCGATCATCGTCGAGGTCCGTCGCCAGTTCCGCGAGATGCCCGGGATCATGGATTACAGCCAGCGCCCGGACTACGCGCGTGTTGTCGACATCACCACGAAGGCAGCCCTCCGCCAGATGGTCGCGCCCGGGCTCGTCGCGGTGGCCACCCCGGTCATCGTCGGCCTGCTCCTCGGGTACGAGGCGGTCGCCGGCATGCTGATGGTCGGCACGATCGCGGGCGTCATGCTCGCCACCGTGCTGAACAACGGCGGCGGCGCATGGGACAACGCCAAGAAGTTCATCGAGTCGGGCCATCTCAAGGACGACGCCGGCAACCTGCTCGGCAAGGGCTCCGAAGCCCACGCTGCCGCGGTCGTCGGCGACACCGTCGGCGATCCGTTCAAGGACACTGCCGGCCCGTCGCTCCACGTGTTGGTCAAGCTCCTGGCGACCATCACGCTGGTCCTCGCCCCGCTCTTCATCCGGTAGCGCGAACGCCTGGCGGCCGGATGCGGGCGTTGCTTCGTCCGGGCCGCTGCTCACGCACCACTGAGGTGCGCTCGCAGCGGTCCTCCGAAGCGCCTTCGCACCGGTCCGCCATCCGCTCGCGCCAAGAGGTGGGCCGTCGCTGATGGACCAGCTGATCCAGGCGATCGTGCTCGGGCTCGTGCAGGGGCTCACGGAGTTCCTGCCGGTCTCCTCGTCCGGCCATCTGATCGTCGTGCCCGCGCTCCTGGGCTGGAACGACCCCTTCATCGACAGCCTCGCGTTCAGCGTGATGCTCCACATCGCGACGCTGCTCGCGCTGCTGATCTACTTCCAGGCGGACTGGCGCCGGCTGATCCCGGCCGGCCTCGCCTCGCTCCGCGACCGTTCGATCGGCGAGGATCCTGACCGCCGGCTCGCGTGGCTCCTCGTCGTCGCCACGATCCCTGCAGTGATCGTCGGCATCGCCTTCAACGACGCGATCGAGACCGTGTTCCGCGAGCCCCGCCTCGTCGCGATCACGCTCGTCATCGGCGCAGTCATCCTCTGGCTGGCTGATCGGCTCGGCAGCCACGCGAAGGGCATGGACGGTGTGACGTTCCCGGTGGCGGCGGGCATCGGCGTCGCGCAAGCCCTGGCGCTGATCCCGGGCATCAGCCGCTCCGGCATCTCCATCTCCGCAGGCCTCTTCGCCGGCCTGGATCGCCCGAGCGCCGCGCGCTTCGCGTTCCTCATGGCGACGCCCATCACGGCCGGCGCCGGCATCTGGGAGCTCAAGAAGGTCCTCACCGGTGAGGCCGGCGTGGACCTGCCGATCATCCCGCTCGCGGCGGGCATGCTCACGGCCCTGATCGCCGGAATCGCGGCGATCGCGGTGACGCTGCGCTTCCTCCGAAGCCACGGAACGGGCGTCTTCGTCGCGTATCGCATCGCGCTGGCCGCGCTCGTCGTCGTCGCCTGGCTCGGCCTCTGGGATCGCACGTAGGCGACCAGGGCTCGCCAACGCGATGGAGGTCATGAAGCAGCTCCGCCAGCGGGCGATCCGCGACCTGGTCGAGCAGCGCGCGATCCACACCCAGCAGGAGCTCGCGGCCGCCCTTCGCGAGCGCGGGTTCCGGGCGACACAGGCGACCGTCAGCCGCGACGTCGCGGAGCTCGGCCTCGGCAAGGCGGATCGCGAAGGGCGGCCCGCCTACGTGCTGCCGGCGCGCCTCCGCGAAGCAGAAGCGTCAGGTGAGGACCGGCTGCGCCGCCTCCTGGCCGACGTGCCCGCCGAGTTCCGTGTCGCCGGCCTCATGCTCGTGATCAAGACCCTGCCCGGCTCCGCGCACGCCGTCGCGGCCGCGCTGGACCGCACGCGCTGGCCCGAGATCGTGGGCTCGATCGCCGGCGATGACACCGTCTTCGTCGCAGCCGGCGACAAGAGCTCGCTGCGTCGCGTGCGCGATCGCCTGCTGGGCCTTTCGGGCCGCCACTGATCCGCGATCCCGGCCTTGCGGCGAGGCGCCCCGGACATTGCGTGCGTGCGCTTCTTTGACACCCCTCCGGGCGGGCGGTAATCTTCGCCGCCAACCGGACTCCAGCCCGCCCGACGACCACGCGGGGGCTGGGGTTCTTTCCTTCTCCGGGGTACCCCTGTCATGAACGTCAAGACCACCTACATCAGCAAGGACGGCCTCGAGAAGCTCCGCCACGAGCTGGAGGAGATGACGTCCGTTCGCCGTCCCGAGGTCGCCCAGCGCATCCACGACGCCAAGGAGCACGGCGACCTTACGGAGAACGCCGAGTACGAGGACGCCAAGAACGAGCAGGCGTTCGTCGAAGGCCGCATCCAGATGCTCGAGGCGCTGATCAAGAACGCCACCCTGATCGACGAGCACCACACGAACGACCACGTCCAGATCGGCTCGACCGTGAAGGTCGATGGCCCGGACGGCGCCCAGAGCTTCACGATCGTGGGCTCGACCGAGGCCAAGCCGACCGAGGGCCGGATCTCGAACGAGAGCCCGGTCGGGCGCGCGCTGCTCGGCAAGAAGAAGGGCGAGAGCGTCACCGTGTCGGTGCCCGCGGGCGACATCGCCTACAAGATCGTCGCGATCTCGTAGGCTCGACCGCCATGGAATGGGCGGACGAGCTTGCGGCGAGGGTCAGCGGACCGCAGGTCGTCAACGACTCCAAGACGCCATCGGGGACGGTCCACGTCGGCAGCCTGCGCGGCCCGATCATCCTCGACGTCATCACGCGCGCCCTGCGCGCCGCGGGCCACGAGACGACGCTGCTCTACGGCGTCGATGACCTCGACGCGATGGACGCCCAGGCGCTCCTGACCCCGGACGCGATCGAGCAATCGATGGGCGTCCCGCTGGCGCACATCCCGGACCAGGTCGCTGACGGCCACACGTCCTATGCGCGCCACCACGCGCAGGTGTTCATCGACCTGTTCGCCGACCTCGGCGTGCGCCCGGATCGGTATTACTGGATGAGCGACATCTACCCGACCGGCGACATGGATCCGTTCATCCGGACCGCGCTCGACCGCGCGCACGTCGTGCGCGACCTGTATCGGCGGGTTTCGAACGTGCAGCACCCCGACACGTGGCACCCGGTGCTCGCGATCTGCGAGAACTGTGGCAAGGTCGGGACGACGATCGTCACGAAGTGGGACGGGGAGCGCGTGTTCTACGAGTGCCGGGCGGACCTCGTCACGTGGGCGCGCGGCTGCGGCGTCTCGGGCTGGGTCTCGCCGTTCGGCGGCCGCGCGAAGCTGCCCTGGAACCTCGAATGGGCGGCGCAGTGGTCGCTGTTCGGGGTCACGATCGAGCCGTGCGGCAAGGACCTCGCCACCGCGGGCGGATCCCGTGACCGGTCCGACGCGGTCGCCCGCGAGGTCTTCGAGCGCGAGCCGCCGATCAACGTGCCGTACGAGTTCCTGAACGTCGGCGGCCGGAAGATGTCGACCTCGAAGGGCCGCGGAACCGCCGCCCACCGCATCGTGGAAGTGCTCCCGCCGGAGCCGCTTCGGACCCTGATGATCCGGACCCGCCCGCAGACGGCGCTCGACTTCGAGCCCGAGGGCACGGACCAGGTCCCGCGCCAGTTCGACGAGTTCGACCGGCTGGGCGCCGCCACGGCCGGGCGCGAGGTCAAGGGCGAGCTGCCGCCGGGCTACGAGGCGGTGTTCCGGTACGCGCTGCGGGATCCGGACGCCGACGTGGAGGCCGAGGCCGCCGCATTCCGACCGTCGTTCTCGCATCTGGCCTTCCTGCTCCAAGTCCCGAACGCCGACATCCCGGCGCTCATGGACGCGGAGAAGGGGAGCCCGCTCGACCCGCACGAGACCGCGATCCTCGACGAACGGCTCGCGGCCGCTCGCGTCTGGCTCGCCGACTACGCCCCCGAGCGCGCACGGATGCGGGTGCAGGACACGCTGCCCGCGGAGGCCGCGGCGCTCGATCCCCAGCAGCGCGCATTCCTGGCCACCCTGGCCGAGGACGCCGAGGACGCCGGCACGGGCGATGCGGGGCCTCGATCCGGCGACGACTGGCAGGCCTCGATCTTCGCGACGGCGGCCGCGGGCGGCCTCGCGGCTGGCCAGGCGTTCAAGGCCCTGTACCTCGCGTTCCTCGGGCGGCCGAACGGCCCGCGCGCGGGCTGGCTGCTCGCGAGCCTCGATCGGTCGTTCGTCGCGGCTCGGCTGCGGGAGGCCGCCGCCGGCGGCACACTTCCGGCATGAGGGTGCGAGCGTGAGCGTCGGGTTGCAGCGGCTCCGCGAGGACGCGCAGGCAATCCGCAAGGGTGCGATCGACAAGGGCGAGGACCCGGCGATCGTCGATGCCGCCCTCGCTGCCGACGCGCGCCGGCGCGAGCTCCAGGGCGAGGCCGATGGCCTGCGCGGCGAGCGGAACGCGGCCTCCAAGGCGATCGGTGAGGCGATAAAGGCCGGCGCCCGGCCCGACGGCCCGGAGGTTGCCGAGCTCCGCGCCCGGTCCACCGAGATTGGCGACCGGCTGACGACGCTCGAAGCGGACTTCGCGACCTTCGAGGCCCAGGTCGAGGACCTGCTGCTGCGCATCCCGAACCCGGCGGACCCCGAGGTGCCCGTCGGGGGCGAGGACGCGAACGTCACGGTTCGAACGTGGGGCGAGCTGCTGCCCGCCGAGATGCCGCTCGTCGGTGAGGTCGGTGCGGATGCGCCCGCCGGCGGCGCCACCTGGCGTCGGAAGCCGCACTGGGAGCTTGCCGAGACCCTCGACATCATCGACCTGCCGCGCGGCGCCAAGGTCGCCGGCTCCGGGTTCCCGGTCTACAAGCGCCTCGGCGCGCGCCTCGAGCGCAGCTTGATCGCCTGGTTCATGGACACGCTGTCGAACGAGTTCGGCTTCACCGAGGTGTGGCCGCCGGTCGTCGTCAACGAAGACAGCGCGCGCGGCACCGGCCAGATCCCGGACAAGGAAGACCAGATGTACGTGGTCACCCGGGACAACCTGTACCTCGTCCCGACAGCCGAGGTCCCGGTGACGAACCTGCATCGCGACGAGATCCTCGA
>DASSHR010000047.1:0-1756 GCA_035692745.1 Candidatus Limnocylindrales bacterium
TGATCACGAACGCGATCGGTGGGGCGAGCAGCAGCAGGATCGTCGCCGAGAACACGAACCGGACGATCGGCAGGTTGAAGATCAGGATGTCGAGGATCGTCTGACCGAACAGGGCGATCACGACGATCAGCCCGAGCGTCAGGACCGCGAGCAGCGGCAGCAGGATCGCCAGCGCCTTCCCGGGCAGCGTGAGCCGATCCCACGTTCGAGCCATTGCCGTCATCTGGGGGCGTCCTCAGGCAAGCGGAGAGGCAAGCGGAGCAGCTCCCTCACTTGTCGACTCCGCCCATGACCGGATCGAGGCTCGCCATGATCGCCATGGTGTCGGCAAGCAGGTGGCCGGGCAGGAGCGCCCCGACGGCCTGGAGGTGGATGAAGCTCGGGTCGTGGATCTTGAGCCGGAATGGCTGGTCCGTGCCGTCGGAGATCGCGTACGCGCCGTACACGCCGCGCGGGCCCTCGATGGCCGACCAGGCGCGGCCGGGCCGCGGCCGGATGAGGCGAGGCAGCTTGGCCATGATCGGCCCGTCGGGCATCTTGTCGAGGCACTGGTCGATGATCCGGAGGCTTTGCTTGATCTCCTCCATCCGGAGCAGGTAGCGGGCCAGGCAGTCGCCCTCGGTGCGAGTGGGGATGTCGAACTCGAGCTCCGGGTAGATCGAGTACGGGTGCGTCCGCCGGAGGTCGAACGGGATGCCGGTCGCCCGCAGGTTCGAGCCGGTCATGCAGTAGCGCAGCGCCGTCGCCTGGTCGACCACGCCGAGGCCGCTCGCGCGGCGGGTGAAGATCTCGTTCTCGTTGAGCAGGCCCATGCCCGATTCGATCTGGGCGACCGCGCGGCTCATCCAGTCGCCGAGGCGGCTCATGAACTCGTGGTTCAGGTCGCCGTTGACCCCGCCGATCCGGAAGTAGTTGAAGAGCATCCGCTGGCCGGTGAGGGCCGCGAGCATCTCGACGATCTCGTCGCGCTCGATGAACGACCACAGAATCGGCGTGAGGCCGCCGAGGTCGAGCGCGAACCAGCCGAGGAAGAGGGCATGGCTCGCGATCCGGTTCAGCTCGCCGGAGAGCACGCGGATGTACTCCGCGCGGCGCGGAACCTGGACGTCGAGCAGCTGCTCGTACGCCGTGACCGGCGCCCACTCGCAGAAGAGCGAGGAGATGTACTCGAGCGGGTCGACCTGGCTGATCGTCTGGTGGTAGTCCGCGTTCTCGACGAGCTTCTCGACGCCGCGGTGGAGGTAGCCCAGGACCGGGTCGATGTCGACGACCGTCTCGCCGTCGAGCTTGAGCACGACGCGGAGCACGCCGTGGGTCGACGGGTGCTGGGGGCCCATGTTCAGGAACATCTCGCCGTCGCCGAGCGTGTAGAACTCGGCCTCGCGCTCCGTGCGCGGCGCGTACGGCGGGATCGGCTCGTACACGTCGAAGGCGTCGGAGATCAGGACGTTCGGGTCGTCGGCGGAGCGGTGGGTGCCCTTCGGCGCGGGCCGCTGGGGGGTTTCGATCGTCATTGCATCGGTCTCGGTCGTCGCTTCAGGCGCGGGTCTGGCGGAGCACGCCGGGGGCGGCATCCGTGGGGCTGTGGGTCCGCTCGACGTGGCGCACGCCGGCACCCGGGGACCGGGCCGCGTCGTCGGGCAGGTAGAAGTCCTTGCGGAGCGGGAAGCTGGTGTAGTCCGCCGGCATGTAGATGCGCCGCAGGTCGCGGTTGCCCTCGAACACGATCCCGAACATGTCGTACGTCTCGCGCTCC
>DASSHR010000048.1:0-1013 GCA_035692745.1 Candidatus Limnocylindrales bacterium
GGATGGTCACGAGGCCGAACTGAATGGCCCCTTTCCACATGGAGCGCGCCACGGGTCTCCCTCATGCTCGACGCTCGGTGCTCGCTCCGAGCGGGAGGCGACTCTACCACCCGGTCGCAATCGCGCCGGCAATCGGGATCATCAGCCGATTCGTTGCGGCTCGCGGACAGGTTGCAGGGCGGGAACGCAGCCAGCGGGCGCCATCACGACGCTGGTTAGCGGGCGATGCGCTCCGGCTCGCCGGCGCCGGCCCCGTTGCTCCGGTCCAGCTCAGCGGCGACCTCGTTGATCGGGCGGATTCGACGCGTGGCGACCGGGCGAGCCCAGATCCAGCCCGCGGGATCCCAGCGAACGAGCCCGGCGACGACCGCCCCGACGACCGCCCCGAGGTCGGACGGGAGGCCCGACATCGCGAACACGCCGCCAGCCGAAACCCAGCCGGCAAGGAACCAGAGCACGGTAGCGACGTTGCGTTTGTTCATGGGCGGCACGATGCGCGCGCGCGAGCCGGTGCGCTACTGGGGAATTCGTACCGAAACGTCCTGCCAATTGGCCGCGGAGCCGGCAACGCCGCGAGCGACCCGGATCATGCAGCTGCTGACGGCGTCAGCCGGGCCGATCGCAAGGCGCCGGCGAGGCCGCGACCCGAGCGCACGGCCGTGCGTGAGGGGAGCGGGCGAAACCGGCAACGCCGCGAGCGACCCGGATCACGCCGTCAGCTCCCGTTCGGCGCGCGAGATCCACGCCAGGATCGCTTCGCGCAGCTTCTCGAGGCCCGCGGAGACGGCGGTGGACGTGGTGCCGATGCTCGTCAGTTGGACCTTCAGGCCGCGGACCGCGTCGAGGCATTCGCGAATGTTCGTGAGTGCCGTCGTGACCTCGGCCACGTCAACCTCTGCCTCCGACTCCCGGAGCGTGGCGAGGGCCACGAGGCGTGCGAGTCGCACGGCCGCCTGGAGTGTCGTCGGGTCCGGGTCCGTCGGGTCGATGACCGCGTAGACGTCACCCGCTCG
>DASSHR010000049.1:0-2550 GCA_035692745.1 Candidatus Limnocylindrales bacterium
AGAATTAAGTTACTTGGATTTCCAAAATATGGGAAAGACTTGGTATTAAAGTCAAAGAAATTGTTAGGAGCTTAGTCTACTAATTAGTTATGCATTCATATATCCATGCTTTACAACAATTCTATTTAGTATTTTCTTGGAGACTTGGAGTAATAGGATTGGTCTTGTAATACCAAACTTTACTTTAAACATCTCTTAAGAACAAAGACTTTTCTTGCGGTAAATTGTTCAAATTTGGGAGAACAATATCTATTATAAACATTGTTGTAACATTATGCTTTCTTTCAGGAAAATTCAAAATTTCATGTTTCCCTTAATAATTTCAAAGTTGGAAATTCTTGTTAACGAAGCTTCAATACATAAGGAAGCTTGTAGGATCATTCATGTATAGTTATGTTGGTATAGATACATTGATTCCTTAAGGACTTCTTAGTTTTCGTAATTTACAGAAATATTCATAAGGAAGCTCCAAATGTATAGATATCGAACTTCCTTTGCTTATGGTTCATACTTTAAGAGTGAACATGTCACCATGAACTACATAACCAAGGAAAATGACTTTATGGAATTCAAAGAAACAAATTAAGGAACTAAATAAACTTATGTTGGAATGCTTGGGAACTTGATGATTTTGGTCATACTCATGAATTTCAAGCTTTTCATGCCTCGAAGAATACTTTACATACCTTGTACAATGAAGGTACTCTCTTCGCAATCCAAGTGCAATTACTTCCTTGAAGGTTCCAAATCTACATTTGTTCAAAAGTATACATTAGTACACTATTCCAACCTTTTCGGTACTTTTCACTACTAAAAGTCTTCCAAAAATTCTACCAAAAATTCGGCAGCATAACCCCTGTAAAATGGACTATCCCGGGGGTTTCAAAGCTGCCCCTTAACAGCCAACAACATCACAGCGAGCAACCATAACAATTTCCAACAACACAAAGACTATAAGGTGCCAATTCACTTCAACAATTTCCAATAACACATTAACAACATTTCTTTACCCTCAAAACTGAAACACAAGACCAACACAGCCCCAATTATACCCACAACATTCTTGAACACCTCAATACAACTTAAAAGTTCAATTAAACCAACTATCGTCAACCCGACAACAAACCGATAAAACGAATAACTTCACATTCTTAACTTCAAATGCAAAACTGATTTTCCCACATATCCTACACATACATAAGATCCTCTAGGGCCCCTTGTACCCTCAAAAACACACTCACGACGGCCTAGAATTCAACCGGCGCGTCTAGCGTCAAATTATTCAATTTTTGCTACATTGACCCAAACGAATCCAACATGCTTACGAACCAATTCCAACATTACTTATATGTTATATGGGTCATTTCTAAGCCATAGGAACATTCACCAAGTCATTTAACACAATTAATAACAATATTGAATTTATAGGCTCCAAATCAAAATCTTGATTCGACTAAGGTAATTTGATCGATTCTAACCAAACTTTCTTGACTTATATACTCAATTAACATCAACAAACATGTTTCTAAACTCAAATTGATCCAAAGAGCTCAAATACAAAACATACCTTGTTGGAGCCTAAATTCCAAAAATCTTCAATATCGCTTTTCCGCCCAATTTCTTTGCGAACTATTGTCCCTACGATGTTTGGGGGACCCAATATAACACACTAGAAGGCTTGAATCTAACAAACGAAGAAAAAATAAAACTTTGGCCACATTTACTGTAGCAACCCGAGAGGGTTGCTACTGTAGATGCTAATTTCCTTCATGTTTTCCTTCTTGATTTCTTGAGAAATTTGGATGGTGATTATGTTTTTGAACTTGTTTTGCATGTATATGTAGAGGTATGAGGGATTTGGAATGGAGTTGGGTAAGGTTTCTAGGTTTTTCTTGAGAGTTCTTGAGGCTAAGAAGATGAAAATGGAGAATGAAGAAAAGAAATGGCTAAGTCTTCAACCTTGTACACATATATAAGCACTTAACAATTTAAAAGGACCATTTTGCCCTTGCTCCTATAATCACACTTAATAAAATACATACACCTCCTATACTTGTTCCGATTTAAATCTTCAATCTAAATTTTCCAATCAATAACGTGTTAGGAGGTCTAGATATTGAAACACTTGCATATCACCTTAAATGCTCAAAATTTCATACTTACTCCAATATATCAAAATGTGAGTTCTAACATCCCTCCCCCCTTAAAAACATTCGTCCTCGAATGTGATTTAGCGAGGCAAAAGCTTAAGGTACATCGATTATCATTCAAAAACTAGCCAGAAAGTTACCTGACGACGAAGGGAACAAATAGGGATATTTCTTTTTCATTAACTCCTCTGCCTCCCAGGTCATTTCTTCTCGGTTGTTATTGCGCCAGAGTACTTTTACCGAAACTACTTCCTTGTTCCTCAACTTTCTCACCTGTCGATCCAAGATGGCTATAGGTTGTTCTTCATAACACAACTCCTCTGTAACCTGGATATCTTCGATAGGGAAAACTCTAGAAAGATCACCAATATATTTCCGGAGCATAGAAACATGAAACACC
>DASSHR010000050.1:0-2578 GCA_035692745.1 Candidatus Limnocylindrales bacterium
CGAGATTGCCGACGCCCTGCAGATCAGCGTTCGGACCGTCGAGCGACACCTGACGAACCTGTACGCCAAGCTCGGGTTGGCGGGCAGGTCCGCGAGGGCTGCTGCCGCCGCCCGGCTCCCCGAGGTGGCAGCGCGGTTGGACTGAACGCGTACGTGGTCGGGCGCGACCGCGGTCACGAGCGGGCTACGGTTGGCGGTCTCCACCGATGTCCGCCGGCTCGTCGACCTCGTACCGTGATGACGCCGGCAGGGGGTCGACCGCGGGCAGAAGGTGAGGCGATGGCGACACGACAGGACGAGGTCAGCGCGGCGGACCTCGCGTCCATCGAGCGTGCGGCGACAGACTACATCGAGGCGTGGCTGACGGGCGACGCCGATCGGATGGCGGACTGCCTCCACCCGGAGCTGACCAAGCGCGCGGTTGATGACGACGCGATGCACGGGCGCGCGCCAATCGGCTTCATGACCCACGCGGACATGGTCGAGGCGACACGTGCGGGCCGCGGCTCGAACCTGCCGCGAGACTACGTGGTGACCGTCGAGAGCGCCTTCCGCAACATCGCGACGGCGAGGGTGGACTCGGCGCGATACGTGGACTTCCTGCATATCGCGCGCTTCGAGGATCGCTGGCGGATCGTCAGCGTGCTCTGGGAGCCGAGGGAGCGAGGATGACAACCGAGCGCCTGGTGGAGTTCCCGTCGCAGGGAGCCACGCTCCGTGGGCGATTGTTCCTGCCACCACCCGGCGCGCGACGCCCGGCGATCGTGATCATGGCCCACGGCTTCTCGGCCACGGCGGATGGGATGGTGGCCGATCACTACGCGCAGGTGTTCCGCGACGCCGGCCTGGCCGTCCTCCTCTACGACCATCGCAATTTCGGCCGGAGCGGGGGCGAACCGCGACAGCAGATCGACAACTGGCTGCAGGTCCTCGGCTACCGCGACGCCATCGACTTCGTGCGCACGCTCGATGCCGTCGACGCAGCGCGCCTGGCCGTGTGGGGCGACAGCAAGAGCGGCGGCGGGGTGGTGGTCGCCGCCGCGTTCGATCCGCGCATCAGTGCCGTCGTCACCCAGGTCCCGGCGTGCGGCGACACGCCACCACCCGCGGACCCGGAAGATGCGCTGCTCGACGGCATGGCGGACACGTACGCGAGCGCGCTCTTGGGACCGGCGGATAAGGTCGAGGGGCCGATGCCGGTCGTCGCGGCGGACCAGCTGGCGACGCCCTCGGCCCTGACGCCATTGACCGCCTTTCGATGGTTCATGGAGTACGGCGGGCGGTACGGGACGGGCTGGCAGAACTGGGTCACCGGCGTGGATCGCCACGAGTCCGACCCCTACCATCCGTCGCTCTGTGCAGCCCGGGTTCGGGCGCCCGCGTTGTTCGTGATCGCCAGCGACGACGAGATGCCCGGGGCGAGCTCGGCCATCGCGCGTATCGCCTTCGACAGGGTGCCCGGCCCAAAGGAGCTGCTGGAGGTCGATGGCGGGCATTTCGGCCTGCTCTACCACCCCGGTGCGTTGTTCGATCTCGCGAGTCGAGCGGAGCGCGACTTCCTCGTGCGGCACCTCGCCTCCGCCGATTGATGGAGGAACCCACGATGGCCTTCGGTCCCATCCTGTGGCCCGACATGCCGGTGGCCATCGGCCCGTATTCCCACGCCGTCCGTGCGGGCGACTTCGTGTTCGTTTCGGGACAGCCCGGGATCGACCCATCGACGGGCGCCGTCCCGCCGGGAGGGTTCGAGGCAGAGGCTCGCCAGTCGTTCGTGAACCTGCAACGCGTGGTGGAAGCCGCGGGCGCGACCATGGATCGCGTGGTCAGGACGACGGTCTTCCTCGGCAGCGCGGATGACTTCCCGGCGATGAACCAGCTGTTCGCCGAGTTCTTCGGCTCGGCGCCGCCCGCCCGCGCCACCCCGATCGTCGGCCTGCCGCGCGGGCTGCGCATCTCGATCGACGCGACCGTGTTCCTGGGCTGAGACGGCGCCGTGCCCGACCGAAATCGGGTCGAGCCGGGCGATGCCATCGGGATCGTGGTGCGGGTGCCGAAGGATCGTGCCCACGTCGTCGCGGCGCTGCTGATGCCATCGGTTGCCGCGGACTGGATCCTCGGGCTCCCGGGCGCGATCACCCTGTACGCCACCGTGGGACGCGACTCGGTGAATGGTCGCCCGGCGTCCCACCGATGGGTCAACGTGATCACCGACCCGCCAGATGGCGTGCCGCCGGAGGCCGGGATCGGGGGCCTGGCGTGCATTGGTGCACCTTCGAACGCCGTGAATCGGTCCGGTTCGGCGACGTGGTCGACGGCGGCGGGCATCGAGGCCTTCGATGTCGACCTTGGGCTGGACCTCGATCTTGGCTGGGACTACACATTGGGCTAGCAACGTGGCTTGTGACGCGCCGATGCCGCGGCCCCACAATGCGCAGATGCTGCTTGCCGGAGGGATCGTCGCCGCCATCGCCGGCGCGATCCACGTCTGGCTCTTCCTCCTCGAATCCGTGTGGTTCAGCCGTCCGAGCGTCTACCAGCGCTTCGGCCTGCGATCCGAGCAGGAGGAGCGAACCGTGCA
>DASSHR010000051.1:0-1245 GCA_035692745.1 Candidatus Limnocylindrales bacterium
CGGATCAGCGTCTCGACGCCCAGCATCATGAGCTCCTCGACGACGATGCCGGTCGTCGGCGAGCCCATCATCGTCACCTGGACCGAGACCGGCGTGCCGTCGACCGTGCCCGTGTAGCCAACGAGCCCGCGGTTCGCGTTCACCTGGCGGGAGTTCTCGAGCCCGCCGTCGAAGCGCGCCGCGATCTTCGTGGCCCGGATCGGGTCGCCCGGGATGATCACAGTCGGCGCGTAGTCGCCTGGGTTGGCCTGCAGGTGGATCGGCATCGGGTGCTCCTCGGCGGACGAAGTTCGGGGTGGTGCGGGACGATGCTAGCGGCCCGGGCCGCGCTCGCTCAGGTAGGCGTCGTCGGGCAGAGGCCGCGGCCACGCGGTGGTTCGGGCGCCACCGATCATGCCCTGTGCGACGGCCTGGTCCACGTCACGCGTGCGCCACCAGGTGTCCAGGAACCACGCGATGAACGCGTCGCCGCAACCGAGCGTCGTGCCCTCGACCGGGACCGCCGCCACCGGGTACCGCCGGTCGCGCGCCTCGGCCGCCGTGCCGGCTCGACCATCGAACACGCGGACGGCGCGCGAGCCCATCGTCACGACGAGCAGTCGCCCCAGATCCGTCGCGACGCGCCGGAACCCATCGACGCTCGGGTCGTCCTCCGCGCCCGGCCAGCCGATGAACCCGAGATCGACGTGTCGCATGGTGGCCGCCAGCCGATCGACGGTGTAGTGGCGGAAGCCGAGGAAGTCGGCCGACACCTCGATGCCGCGCAGGAGCCCCGCGTCGCCGAGTCGTTCGAGCTCGGCGATCGCGCCCTCGACGAGCACGGTGTGGAGGCGCTTCGCGGCGCGCAACGAGAACCGCTCATGCGCCGTGAGCCGGTAGTCGTCCCAGACGCCACCGATGAAGTTGTCCATGTACGGCTGCCGGTCGGGCAGGATCTCGATGTCGATCGCGCTCGAGCGACCGCGCGCGACGAGCTCGCCGGGGGACACGGCCGCGATCCCGTGCCGGGCCAGAAAGTCCGTGATCGGGCCGCCGTCGTCGCTGCCCGCCCGCGTCAGGAGCTGGAACGGCCGGCCGAGCCGCTGCCAGTTCCAGGCCATGTTCAGCACGCCGCCGCCGGGCAGGATCTCGCCGGTGGCGAGGTAATGATCGAGGCTGATCGTGCCCATGAGGAGCGTGTCGGCGGCGCGGTCGGCGTCGGTCACGGGCGACGCCTGCCTAGATGCCCGCGAGGGGATCCGCGCG
>DASSHR010000052.1:0-2185 GCA_035692745.1 Candidatus Limnocylindrales bacterium
TGCCCGTATTGCGCCTCCGACCGTGTCGCGATGGACAGCGCCTTCGGGCCGACCCAGTGCCGCTCGCTCTTCTACTGCCGCGCGTGCCGCCAGCCGTTCGAGGCCTTCAAGCCGATCTGAACGCGAATGCGCCGGCCGCGAAATGGCCGTGGCGCCTGACAAATTCCCAGCACCCGGGCGTCATTCAGCGAGTTCCTGACGTGTGCCCACGTGGTGGGCGCCTGTCAGCAACAGGCAATTCGGCTGAGCGTGGGGGCCACGCCCGACGGATCTCTCGACCGGACGAACGCCCCGCAGGCGGGTATTTGTCAGAAACCAGTGATCAGCCCGCCCCTGGGCCGGCCATCCCCGGGCCGGTCATCGCGAAGAGCTGCGTCTCGCCGGAGGCCTCCGCATACGCCTCGACCGGCAGGCACTCGCAGACCACGTTCCGGTCGCCGTAGACGTTGTCGATCCGGCGAACCGGCGGCCAGTACTTGCGATGCTGGACCCAGCGGAGCGGGAACGCGCCCTGCTCGCGGGTGTACGGCCGCGCCCACTCGTCGCGCAGCAGGTCGGCCGCCGTGTGCGGCGCGTTGCGCAGTGCGGAGGACTCGACGGGCACGCGGCCCGCCTCGATGTCGGCGACCTCGGCGCGGATCTGGAGGAGCGCGTCGGCGAACCGGTCGAGCTCGGCCTTCGACTCCGACTCGGTCGGCTCGATCATCAGCGTGCCGACCACCGGGAAGCTCATCGTCGGAGCGTGGAAGCCGAAGTCCATGAGCCGCTTCGCGATGTCGTCGACCGACACACCGCTCGCGGCCGTCAGAGGCCGGCAATCGAGGATGCACTCGTGGGCGACCGTGCCGTTGTCGCCGACGTACAGCACGGGGAACGCGTCGCCGAGCCGCTTCGCCAGGTAGTTCGCGTTGAGGATGGCGATCTCGGTGGCGCGACGGACGCCGTCCGCGCCGAGCATCGCGATGTACGCCCAGGAGATGGGGAGGATCGAGGCGCTCCCGAACGGCGCCGACGAGACCCGACCCGGCTCGTCGAGCCCGATGCCGGGCAGGAACGACCGCAGGTGCGCGGCGACGCCGATCGGGCCCATGCCCGGACCGCCGCCACCGTGCGGGATCGCGAACGTCTTGTGCAGGTTCAGGTGGCACACGTCCGCGCCGATGTCGCCCGGGCGCGAGAGGCCCACCTGGGCGTTCATGTTTGCACCGTCCATGTACACCTGCCCGCCGGCCTCGTGGACGAGGCGGCAGATCTCGACGATGCCCTCCTCGAACACGCCGTGCGTGGAGGGGTAGGTGATCATGAGCGCACCGAGGTCGGCGGCGTTGGCCGCGATCTTGGCCCGCAGGTCGTCGAGGTCGACGTTGCCCTGCGCATCTGTCGCCACGACGACGACGCGATAGCCGGCCATCACGGCGCTCGCCGGATTCGTGCCGTGCGCCGACGCCGGAATCAGGCACACGCGCCGATTGCCCTCACCGCGCGACAGGTGCCAGCGACGGATCGCGAGGAGGCCCGCGTACTCACCCTGGGAGCCGGCGTTCGGCTGCAGGCTGACCGCGGCGAACCCGGTGATCTCACCAAGCCACGTCTCGAGCTCATCGAACAGTCGGGCGTAGCCCGGCAGGCGCGTGGCGTCCGAGAACGGGTGGACGCGCGAGAAGCCGGGCAACCCGATGCCCATCATCTCGGTCGTCGCGTTGAGCTTCATCGTGCAGCTGCCCAGCGGGATCATCGAGCGGGTGAGCGTCACGTCCTTCTCGGCAAGCCGGAAGAGGTAGCGCAGCATCTCGGTTTCGGATCGGTAGAGCGCGAACACGGGATGGGTGAGGATCTCGTCCGTGCGCCGGGCCGCCGCCGACAGGGATCCGTCGACGGTCGCGGCAATGGCATCGGCCGACGGATCCGTTCCGCCGAAGGCCGCGACGATCGCCGCGACGTCCGCCTCGGTGGTCGTCTCGTCGCACGCGATCGACACGCCGGTCGCATCGAGGCGGCGGAGCTCATAGCCGGCTGCCGCAGCGCCCGCGATCAGCGCCTCGGCGCGGCCCGTCGTGAACGTCTCGATCGCGATCGTGTCGACGTATTGCTGGTGCCGAAGGGCGAGGCCGTCAAGGGCGGTCACCGCCGTGGCGATCGCCGACGCGCGCTCGTGCGCCTGCTCCGCGATCGCCCGAAGGCCGTC
>DASSHR010000053.1:0-2531 GCA_035692745.1 Candidatus Limnocylindrales bacterium
CTTTTTTCTATAAGGTCGCTTATTTTTTGTATAATATCTTTTTCTTGGGCTTCTATATCTATGTTTAATCTTTTTATATTTCTTGAATCTCTTCCTTTTATGTTTTTTATAATATTTCTCTTCACATCCAAATTGTGGTGCCACTATATCTTTACAACATGATAAATTTCTTATTAGGGTTTTTTCCATTTTCATGTCTTCCTTATATTTTTCGCATAATTCTGCATACCATCTTTTTAAGAATTTTATTCTAGCTCCTAAAGTATCTTGAGTATTAGCTTCATTCCATGCTTTAGTTACTTTTTCACTAAATGGTGTTGGTAATTTTGTAAAATATAATTGTCTTATTCCTGGACTTTCTTCAGGTGTGTATATTCCTTTATAATAATAATCTTTAAATGCGCATGTATATTCATCTAAATAACACATATTACATATAGCTAATTTATTCATTAAATTTCTATTAATAGTTTTTTCTCTCATTGCTTCTTCTATTTCAGTGGTCATACTACTAAATTCATTTCTTATAGCTATTTCATATTTATGAAGTATGTCTAATACCGAGGTTGTGTCTTTTCCATCCGTATCTTTACATGCTCTAAGTGTTTTTATATCTTCTTTTTCTAAATTTAAGAACCATAATTTTACTTCTCCTATGAATGTTCTTTCTATATATCCTGCTGTATCTGTAATATTTATTTTATTATCTATTAATTATTTTGCCATGTATCCTGTCCATAATTGTATTGTTTTTGTTATGTCATTTACACAATCTAAGTCTAAATAATTAGTTTGTTCATTTATCTGTTTGGGTACCATTTATTTTTATTTAATCTTTTATTCCATAAAGTATTATATCTATCTGATTTTGCATTATTATTATTGTTATTATAATATTGCGGTGTCTCATAATATGGTGTCTCTTGTCTAGGATATGTTCTAGTTGTACTAGTTTCTGGTTTAGTTTCTCTCATTTTTTTTATCATAATTAATTTCTACTTCCGTATTTTCTATTAATTTATTATTTATGAGCTCTGTGTAGGTTTCACTTTTTTCTGAATTAATATCTTCTTCCATGATTTCCTCTTCTATATTATCTATTCTTAAATTATCTTGAGTTTTTATTTCTAATTTTTCTTTATAATTTTGAATTTCTTCCATTAATCTAATTTCTTCATCTTTTTCCTGTTGTTTTTCATATATATCTTTTAATCTTTGGAGTTCCATTAATGTAGGGTGGAAGCATGCAGATGTATGTTATTATAAGAGTTTTTATTATAAGGGTTTTTATTTAATTTATTATAAAGTTTTAGGTCCAGATTTATGATTTGCGGTTTAGGTGTGGGATTAGAGTCTATTTTTATTTTTCGTGGAGTAATAATTTTTTGGATCATATGGTAGGTTATATTAGGGTTAGACATTTAAATAATTAAATTAAAGAGTAGTAAGTCATCTAATAGGTCTTGGTAGTCTATTCTTTCATCTTGTGTTAATTCTTGTAATACTATATTTATGTCGTCATACCATGCTTGGGTAATTATTTTGTTCATTTCTTCTTCTTCGTGTTCTATTATCTTTTCCCATATTATTTTTCTTATTTCTATTTCAGATATTTTATTTAATATGTAGAAAACAAGTATTTTATGTTTATTTGTAAAATAATTATTAGCTAACTCTGTCGTAGGTGTGTTCATCTTTTTCATTAATGCTTTTTGAAAATTATTTAAACATTCCTGCTATCCATATTTTATGTGGTCTACTTATGATAGTTTGTTATTAATTAAGGTATTCATTTTCTTATGCTTAGTCACTACTAGCATCATACTTTTCCAGGATTATTATCTTCCTAAACAGTGCCTCAATAACTTGGTACTTACCCTATTATGGCTACCTGCCTTTCTTGGTTTTCCCATTTTGGAAGGCTTAGTTCTAGAAGTTTTATCCTCTATTTCCTATGCTAGCAAACATTGTATAAGATATGAATAATCTTATTTAATAACAATAATCATAAATATATCACATAATATATGTCAAACAAGAATTAAATAATTTAGCTAAGCATAATTATAGAAAGATATACCTCTTCATGTAGATTTATGCTTTCTAATTGTTGTTCCATAGCTTGGAATTTAAATGTAATTTTATTGATAAAAGAGTTTTACAAGGGTATGGATTTGTTTACAAAGGTACTGATAGATGATACTCTTTTAATTTCCTACGTCCATTTATATACATACAATCTATGCTAAAAAAGATTACACCTATTTACATACGTGTAGGTCTATAAATTTTTACACACGTGTATCCTTTATGTTTCCTTCACATATTTGCTTTGATGTATCTGTATTTGCTTTGTTGTATCTCTCTACATCATTATTTCATTTGTCCTTATCTCCATGCATATGACTCCATCATCTTTTAACTTTTCAAGACTTGCATATTTGTCTTCTTCCTTTATTTGTTTTTGTCCCCTTTTGCTTTTTCAAGGCATTTGCCTTTCCAAAACATTTGTCTCTTTTCATCTTTGGAAG
>DASSHR010000054.1:0-4778 GCA_035692745.1 Candidatus Limnocylindrales bacterium
AAGGCGTGTGCCACGTACCAGGTGGCCTGCGATGCGGGCACGGCCGCGGCCACGTTCACCGTCAGCGTTCCCGCCACGCCGACACCGGCAGCCACGACCAGGGCAACGCCCAAGCCCACGTCGAAGCCCACCGCGCGACCGAGCGCGACGCCCGGTGCGCAGCCGAGCGCCACGCCGCGACCCTCCGCGACCGCCGCTCCATCCGCAACCACCACGGCGCCGAGCGTCGGACCGGGATACAGCCTGCCCCCGATCGACGCCGGGCTTCCGCCCCTGCCGTGGCTGCGGGGCGGTGTGGGCACGTGCGACACGAGCACGATCCCCGATGCACTCACCGTCGACTTCGACCACAGCACCTTCAACCCGATGAGCGGTGTCGTCCTCGACGCGCCGATGGGCGCGCACTCCGGGACGAAGGCATTCGCGAGCCACTTCGACGACTTCGGCAGCACCGGCGACCCAATCGTCATCGGCTTCAGCACTCGCACCGTGAACCAGGTCGCGCTGTTCGTGGGCCGGGATGCGCCGCCCGCGGACGCGGGACCGCTCACAGCCATCCTCTCCGGCTACTCGCCGACCGCGGACGGGCTCAGCGTCGTGGCCTCGGCGCGGACCACGCTCGAGGCGACGAGGATCCCCATCTCGCGCTGCCTGCACGTCATCGCGCCGGCCGGCGTGTTCTTCAGCTCCGTGGCCGTGGAATA
The DNA here is from genome assembly GCA_035692745.1 of Candidatus Limnocylindrales bacterium. Classification (GTDB taxonomy): domain Bacteria; phylum Chloroflexota; class Limnocylindria; order Limnocylindrales; family CSP1-4; genus UBA5189. Next base: position 705 of record DASSHR010000054.1, read on the forward strand.
CGTCGATGCGAGCGGCAGCTCCGCGTACGAGCGGCGATGGATCGACGACATGACCTACACGAACACCTCTGGCCCGCTGCCGAGCCGCCCGCCGGGCGCGTTCACGCCGACGGTGACGTTCGTCAGCCCGACCGACGGGACTGTGCTGTCGCAGCCGGCGAGCGGCGGCGTGCACGTGCTCGCGTCCGTGCGATCGAACGGCGGGCAGCCGGTCGTCGCGGCCGGCGTGAACGGCGCGACGGCCACGGATTTCGGGGTGTCCCTCGCCGATGCCGCGGATCCCGGGCTGTGGACGCTCGACGTCGTGCTGCGGGACGGGCTCCACGACGACACGCCGAACGTCATCAGCCTGCAGGCACGGGCGAACGGCATCACGGGTCCGTCGGTGAGCAGCAACGTGACGTTTCGCCCGGCCGTGGCGGGCGACCTCTGGCCCGTCGCGATCGAGGTGAACCAGGCGATCCAGGAGCCGGGCAACGGGGTGCCGCTCATCGGTGGCAAGCCAACGGTGGTTCGAGTGTTCGTGCGTGCGACGCCTGACAGCCGGGGCGACTGGGGACCCGTCACGGGGACCTTGACGACGCACCGGGCGGATGGGACGAGCGCCACGCACCTGGCCCTCGGGCCGACGACACCGCAGGGCGATGCGCCGGATCGATACGGGACGACGAGCCAGCTGACCTTCCTGCTCGATCCCGTGGACGTGCGCGAGGGCGATCTCGGCCTCGAGGTCCAGGTCCGCCCGGTGAGCCCGCGACCGGAGACCAACGACGCCAACAACACGCTGTCCACCCGAGTCCACTTCATCGAGCCGATCTACTACACCGCGTACGGCGTGCTGACGTCGTTCCCCGATGGGCAGACGAATGCGTGGTCGACGCTCCAGGGCTTCGTGCCGTTCATCCAGAACGTGTTCCCGGTGACCCACGCGCAGGTGCTTCCGATCCCGGGGATCGGCACGTCGCCCCAGATGGTCGACGACATCGACGGGCTCCGTGACCTGACGTGGCGGCTGCTCGCTCGCTTGCCGTACGGCGTCTCGATCTACGGGCTCTGGCCGGGGACCGGCGCGCCTGCGTCGATGTGCGACGACACCGGCTGCAAGACCGGGCTGGCCTACTACCGGCGCACCGATGGCTGGGGCAACCCGTACGACGGCCCCGTGACGATGGCCCAGGAGCTGTCGCACGCCGAGGGGCTGTGGTGGCACGCGGAGACATGGTCGGAGCCCGCGGCGGCCGTCTTCCCGCTCTTCAACCCGACCTGGCCGTGGTGGCACACGAACATCGGCCATGTCGGGATGGACACCCGGGACCCATCGAACCCCGTCGTCGTCCCACCCTACATCCCGCCCACGGCGCACATCCACGACTACATGTCGTATGCCGACGATTCGGGTGGGCCGATCCCGAAGTGGGTGAGCCCGTACACGTACTGCGAGCTGCTCGACCGGTTCACGGGCGGCGACGACGTCTGCTCGGACGCGGTCAAGCGCGCCGGGTCCGACGAGACGGTGGAGCTCGGCGAGACCACGCCGACCGCCGCCTGGGACTGGTCCGGCGGCGATGTGGCGGATGCGCGCCTCGTCGCCTACCGGCCGCCGGCCACCCAGCCGATCCCGGCCGCGGCCGGCGCCGAGCAGCCGTACCTGCTGGTCTCGGGCACCGTCGCATGGGACGGCGCCTCGGCGACGATCGAACCGATCGAGACCGTGGAGCGCGCCGGCCCCGTGCCGTTCGAAGCGGCGGGCGATGCGTTCGTCCTGCGCGTCCTCGACGTCGGCGGCGCAGCGCTGCTGACCGTGCCGTTCACGCCCTTCGAGACGCATCGCGTCGAGGGCCAGGCCCAGGGCTTCGGGTTCCTGGTTCCGGCGCCCGCGGGCGCGGACCGCGTCGAGATCCTCCGCGGCGACACGGTGATCGCGACGCGCGCGGCGAGCGCCCATGCGCCGACGATCGCGCTCTCGGACGACCGAGCGGGCACCAACGTGGACGGCCCCGTCCAGCTCTCCTGGCAGGCCAGGGACGCGGATGGCGACCCGCTCATCGCCAGCGTGGAGCTGTCACGGGACGGCGGCGCGACCTGGCTGCCCATCGCGGTCGGGTTGACCGGGTCGTCGGCAACGCTCGATCCGGCGAACGTGCCCGGAGGACCCGTGGTCATGGTGCGCGTCGACGTATCGGACGGGTTCCGCAGCGCATCGGCCGTCAGTGGCGCGTTCTCGATCCCGGCGCACGCGCCTTCGGTTTCGATCGTCGCACCGGCCGCGGAGACGACGATCGCCCACGACGTCCCGTTCGCGCTCACCGCGCAGGCGTTCGACTGGGAGGACGGCGCGGTCGATGGAAGCAGGATCACCTGGTCGTCGGACCGCGACGGCCAGCTCGGCACGGGCTCGTGGATCCTCGCCGAGCACCTCACCGTGGGCACGCACCTCATCACGGCGACGACGGTCGATGCGGATGGGATGACGGGCGCTGCGACGGTCCGCGTCCTGGTGACGGGGGCCAGCAGCCGCGGCGCGGGTGACCCAGGGGCCGCCAGCGGGCCGTCCGAGCTCGGCGCAGGTGTCGTTGCGGCGGGTGTGGTCGTCGTCGGGCTCGTGTTGCTCGCCGTGGCAGGTCTGGCGCTTCGGCGGCGACGGGCGAACGCGCAGACCCACTCCGACTAGTCGGCGGCCCTCGCGGACGCCCATGCCGACGTCACGAGAAGGACGATCGGAGCGCCGGCGGCCAACGCGCACGGCTGACATCCAGGTCGCGGAGAAACCCGCTACGTCGTGGTAGCATGTGAGCCAATGACGACGCTCGCCCGCCCCATCGGTCTCGGCATTGCCGCTCGCGGCGACCTGGACGACGTCGTCGGGTGGGCGAAGCGGGCGCGTGACGCCGGCCTCGACTCCCTCTGGATCCACGACTCCTACTTCGAGCGGGACGCGGTCACCTACGCGACTGCGGTCGCCGCCGGGCTCGCCGCGGAGCGTCGCCCGACGGATGCACCCTTCCGCATCGCGCTCGGCGCGGTCAATGCCTTCACGCGGCACCCGGTCGTGCTGGCCATGACCGGATCCGCCCTGGACGAGGTCCTGCCGGGCCAGATCGTGATGGGCCTGGGCACAGGGCTCCCGCTGCGGCTCAAGCAGATGGGCATCCCGTACGACCCCGCCACGGCGGTCGACCAGGTGAGCGCCGCCATCGACGACATCCGGACCCTGTGGGCGGGCGAGCGCCTGCCGTCGAAGACGCCCGGCCTGCCGCCGATCCAGCCGATGTTCGCGCCGCCCCACCGCATCCCGATCGCCATCGCGGCGTACCGCAAGGAGTTCGTGGCGCTCGCCGGCCGCAAGGCCGATGCGTACCTCGCCCGGCCCGCCGAGTCGATCCCATCGCTCACCGGGATCCTCGAGCGACTGCGTGCGGCCGCCGTCGACGCGGGCCGCGATCCGGCGTCCGTCGAGAGCGCTGGGTATCTGCTGTCGCTCGTCGACAAGACGCGACGCGAGGCCCTCAACCGGGCGAAGCGCGAGCCGTTCGTGATCTACATGATGTCGGTGCTGTCCGACATCTCCCTGGCGCGCGCCGGGTTCGACAAGGAGCTGCGCGACCAGATCGCGGCGGCGTGGCGCGCCGAGGACTTCACGACGGCCGGCCGGGTGATCCCGGACGAGCTGCTCGATGCGTTCATGCTCTGCGGCACGCGCGAGGACGTCGCCGCGAAGGTGATGGCGTACCACGCCCAGACGGGCCTCCAGCTGCCGCTGCTCCAGCCGGTCATCCAGGAGGACGACCACATCGAGGAGCTGCTCGCCGCGGCGACGCTGTACGCGGAGCTGCCGACGCCAGCCGAATCGAAGGCGCCGGAACCTCCGGTGCCGGCCATCGCGGCGGTCGCCGCGGCGGCGTCTGCCGCGCCCGCCGCAGAAGCGGGCTCCCTCGCCGACGATCGACGGTTGACCGGAGGCGAGCGTGTCCGCCGCCGCCTCGCCGCCACGTGGGAGATCCTGCGGCCATTTGCCTACACGGCGTCCGTGATCCCGGTCCTTGCCGGCGCGGCGCTCGCCGTCGTCGATGGCGC
>DASSHR010000055.1:0-22154 GCA_035692745.1 Candidatus Limnocylindrales bacterium
GGATCGGGTTCGACTCGAGCTCGGCACGAAGCGCGCGCTGGTACTCGACGACGGGTCGGGGACAGGCGCCGTAGGTGCCGTGGGTCAGGTACGTGATGGCCGGATCGAAGTCCCAGGGTGAGTCGATTCCGTACGGTCGCACCAACCGAGGATACGGCGGGCGAGCCCCCGGGACCCGCCGCCGAGGTTGCGATCAGGTGCGCTCTCAGGCGCCCGTCGGGATGACGATGATCCGCTTCGCCAAGGTCGTGCCGCCGTCGATGCGACTCTGGACGAACACCTCGGCCCCGACCTTGACGTCGCCCAGGTCGCCGAGCTCTCGCCGGACGCGGACCTTCGTCGCGTCGTCCGTGCTCACCGTCTCGGTGCCGCCGCCCGCCTCCGAGATGACCAGCGTGCCCTCGCCGATCGACTGGACCGTTCCGTGGTCGAGCTGCAGGTGCACGAGGTTGCCGTCCTTGTCGGTGACGGTGACGTCCGCGTGGACGAGGTGGCGCCCGAGTCGGAGGATCCGGCGAAGCCTTCCACCGTCCGACGGGTTGAGCCTGCCGTTCGACTGGACGTCGGCCGCGAGATCGAACGCAAGGTCCGCATCGGTTGTCAGCGTGTCGGTCGTGGCGGCAGTCGTGGTGCCGGTAGCCGTCGTGGTCGCGGGCCCTGGCCCGCTCGATGCCGCGGCAAATCCCATGCCGGCGACGGTGAGGACGGTGATGGCGCCACCGGTGAGGGCGACGCGCCAGGCTGGCATGCGCATGGTTCGAGTACTCCGTGCTGGTGGGCGAGGTTCGATGCCCCGAAGGCTCGCGCCACGTGGTCCGCGTCGCCTCGGTCCGACGTCAGCGCCGTGTAAAGCGGAGCCCCTTGACTCGGGCGGTGGGCCTGTCATCCTGCCCGCATGGACCCCAGCGGCTGCATGCGACTGTTCACGGGAGCGGCGCTGGCCACCCTCTTGGTGCTCCTGCTGGCCGTACTCCTGGCCTAGCCGGTCCGGCTGGCCTTTGACCGAATCGGCCGTTTCGGCTAGAGTAGATAGCCTTCGCGGGGTGGAGCAGCGGCAGCTCGTCGGGCTCATAACCCGAAGGTCGGAGGTTCGAATCCTTCCCCCGCAACCAATCGCATAGCCCTCAGAACCCCGGGTCCCGACCACCCGGGGTTCTTTCTTTGCGGCGCGTCTGCGCGCGGCCCGCAGCGTCTGCGCGGCCCTCGGATCGCGCAGCTGAGCGCGGCAGGACCCGCTAGTCCCAGCGGAAGCTGCGGACGGCCAGGGCGATCGCGGCGACGGCCCATGCCGCGAGGATGCCGAGCGGCGCGACCGCGGAGCTGGCGACGTTGCCGGAGTCGAAGGCGATCCGGAGCAGTTCCGAGAGCGCCGTGGCCGGCAGGAACGCCGCGACGGGCCGGAGGAAGTCCGGCAGGTGGTCGACTGGCAGGATGATCCCGCCGAGCATCAGGAGCGCGAGAAACAGCGCGTTCGCGAGTGCGAGCACCGCTTCCGCGCGCAGGGTGCCGGCGAGCAGGAGGCCGAGGCCGGCGAAGGCCGCCGTGCCGAGGACGAGGGCGACCACGAGGAGCAGCGCCGACCAGCTCGGGCCGGGTGTCCAGCCGAGGATGAGCACCGCGACCGCGATGAGGACCACGACCTGGACGATCTCAAGGGCGCCGACGGCCAGGAGCTTCGCCGCGACGAGGCCCCACCGCGGGAGCGGCGAGCCACCGAGGCGCTTGAGCACGCCGTACGAGCGGTCATAGGCGGTCGCGATGCCGAGGTTCACGAGCCCCGCGGCGATCAGGCCCAGCGCGATCGACCCGGGGAGCAGGAAGTCCACCGGACGGGTCGCCAGCGGGATGACCGAGGTGCCGGCGAAGAAAAGCAGGACCGCCACCGGGATGATGATCGTCGCGAGAATGTTCTCGCCACGGCGCGCGGTGAGGCGAAGCTCGAGCGCGGTCAGGGCGCTGATCGCGCGCGTGACGGGAGCAGCGCCGCTCACGCCACCGCCTCCACGTCGCGATCGCCGGTGAGCTCCAGGTAGCGATCCTCGAGCGAGGCTGCCCCGGCGTGGAGCTCGACGACGAGCAGGCCCTCCCGCGCCGCCCAGGTCGTGATCTCCGGGAGGATGTCGGCGGACGCCGCGCCGGGGGCGATCTCGAATGCGGCAGGCGAGCCCGTGGCGGCACGGAGGCGGGATTCGGGATGGAGCGCGGCGATCCGCCGCGCGAGCTGCTCCACGGCCTCGGGCCGGGGCGCATCGTGGAGCCGGAACCGGATCGCGGAGGCGCCGCCATGGACGATCGAATCGACCGTATCGTCGACCACGATCCGACCTCCGTGGAGGATCGCCACCCGCGTCGCCAGCGCTTCCACGTCGCCGAGGTCATGCGTGGTCAGCAGGATCGTCCGCCCCGCGTCGCGCAGGCCGGCGACGAGCGATCGCGTCTCCCGTCGCGCCGCAGGGTCCATCCCGGCCGTCGGCTCGTCGAGGATGAGCACCTCGGGCTCGCCCGCGAGGGCGATCGCCAGCGCCAGCCGCTGCCGCTCGCCGCCCGACAGTCGTCGAACGCGCGTGCCCGCCACGGCCGCCAGGCCAACCTGCTCGATGAGCGCCTCGGGCGACTCCCCTCCGCGGTGGAACGCCGCGTACAGCCGCACGAGATCCCGCGGCGTGGCCCGTGGCTCCAATCCGGCGCCGCCCTGGAGCATCAGTCCGACCCGCGCGCGATGCGCCGGTCCACCGCGTCGCGGATCCGTCCCGAGCACCCGGACCGTGCCCGCGTCCGGCGTGCGATAGCCCTCCACGGTCTCCACGGTCGTCGTCTTGCCGGCCCCGTTCGGGCCGAGGAGTGCCACGAGCTCGCCGGGCCGCACGACGAGGTCGACGCCATCCAGGACCCTGCGGTCGCCGTACGCCATCCTGAGGCCCGATACCTCGATCACGGCATGGCCGCTTCGGACGGCGTCGCAACGGGCGGCACCTCGCCCGACGCGCCAGGCCCGCCTGCGGCCCCGCTGATCAGCGCGTACTGCCGCTCGAACTCGGCGTCCGTCACCTCGCCGACCTGGATGGACCGCAGGATTCCGTCGCGATCGATGAAGTACGTCTGCGGCCGGGCGGCGACCCGATAGGCCGTGCGGATTCCGCCCGTCGGATCGTCGACCGTCGGCCAGGTTGCACCGTACTGGGCGATGAAGTCGCGCGCCGGGGCGGGAGCGTCGTACGTGAGGACGCCGATGATCGCGAGCCCATCGTCGACGTGCGCTGCGAGCTTCTCCTTGAGCAGTGGGAACTCGTCGCGGCAGGGCACGCAGCTCGGGCCCCAGAAGTTCACGAGCACCGGCCGGCCGCGGAGCGAGGCGAGATCGAAGGGCTGCCCATCGAGCGTCGTCCCGACGATCGCGGGCGCGGCCTGGCCCTTGGCGATCAGCCCCGGCTCGTCCGTGGCGCCGATCTGCCCGTCGAGCGTGCCGCGTAGCTGCACGAGGACGAGCGTCGCGATCGCTGCAGCGATCAGGCCGAGAACGATGAGGGCGCGTTGCCGATTCAGATTCCGCCCCGTGGCCGGCCCCTTACTTGACGGTGAGCGTGCCCGTCATCGCCGGGATGGGATGGATCGAGCAGATGTACGTGTAGGTCCCGGGCTGCAGCGCGTCGTAGGTGTAGGCCTGTGACTTGCCGCCATCGGTTGGCGGCTGCTGCTGCAGCACCTTCCCGTCGGTCGACCGGAGCTCGACGTCGTGCGCCGTGCCGGCAGGATCCTTGTTCGTGAAGTAGATGGTGAACGGCTGGCCCGCCGGAACCTCCAGCGTGGTCTCGAGGAACGCGAAGCCCTGGGCAGTGATCGGGAGTGAGCCGGCGGGCGCTTCACCGCCACCACCGGGCTGGCCCGACGTCGCGGGTGCGCCGGACGCCCCGGGCGTGCCCGTGCCACCGGCCGCCGGCGCCGTCGGCAGCAGGCCGGCCTGGGCGAGCCCGAGCAGCACGAACGCAAGCGCGAACACCTGCAGGCTTCGCATCGGCAGGGGGATTGCCGGGATGTTTTCGAGATGCCCGGTCTTGTCCGCCTCGACCGTCTTGCGGTACTCGGCGGTGGCATCGAACAGCCAGCCGAGCAGCGTGTAGACGAGGAAGATGACCGCGAGGACCAGCACCCACCCACCGACCACGAGGCCGCCGAGCAACGCCGCGGACCCGAGTGCGCCCATGAGCGGGCGGATCGAAGGGCCGGGCATGTGGACGCCCGGCGGGGGTCCTTCGTGGATCAGGGCCGGCAGTGTCGATGCCGCCTCGAGGTGGTCGTAGTCGCGGAGCGCGTCGCGCATCCACACGAGCAGGGTCATGACCATCACGACCCCACCGACCGCAAGCCAGATGCCGCCGAGCACGAGGCCGAGGAACAGCGCAAAGCCGCCGAACGCCACGACGATCGGCGCCGCCGAGCCACCGGGCATGTGGACGCTGGCCGGCGTGATCGGTGGGATGCGGGCGGGGGCGCGGCGCGTCGGGCCGAGCGTCGCGAACTTCCGGAAGGTGAGCGCGAACCAGGCGAGGAACAGGAGCGCCAGCAGGACCGGCAGCAGCGCGATCAGCGCCTTCCAGTCCGGCATGACGAAGATCGACAGCGTGTCGAGGACGGTCTGGACGAGGTCCCTGGCGGACGCTGCTGCGGACGGGGCTGCCGACTCCACGGAAGGCCGGAGCTAGTCCCGGAGGCCGGCTTCGAGGACCCCGACCATGAGCCCGAGCGCGATCCCGAGGGCGATGAGCATCGTCACCCCGGCCCATTCGATGTGGTAGCCGAGCGGTTGCGCCAGCGCGGCGTAGGCCACGGCGATGACGATCGAGCTGACACCGATGAGGATCGCGTTGCGGTGACGGAGCATGCGGTCGGTCCTCGCTACGGGATCAGGTACAGGATCGAGAACAGCAGGATCCAGACCACGTCGACGAAGTGCCAGTACAGCGACACCGCCTCGACGGCGTCGTGATGCTTCGACGAGAACTGGCCGGACATGCCGCGGTACAGGATCACCCCGAGCATGAGCACGCCGCCGAACACGTGGGCGCCGTGGAAGCCCGTGAGGGTGAAGTACGTCGTCCCGAACGGCCCGGAGCCGAGCGTCATGCCCTCCCCGAACAGCAGGGTGTAGTCGAACACCTGCATGCCCAGGAAGATGATGCCCAGGACGAACGTGATCGAGATGTTCCGGATGAAGCCCTTCCGGTCGCCCTTGCGGATCGACCAGACGGCGAACTGGCAGGTGAACGAGCTCGTGATGAGCAGGATCGTGGCGATCAGGATCGGCCCGAGCGGGTCGAGCACATGCCCGAGCTCCTTCGGCGGCCACGCCACGCCGTTGCCACTGTTCGCGGCGCGGGTCGCGAAGTAGGCCGCGAACAGGCCGGAGAAGAACATCACCTCGGAGGTGATGAACAGGATCATCCCGAGGATCGTGTTGCTGATCCCCCGGCGGTAGTGCGTCGTCGCGGCGTGCGCGTCCACGGCGGGTGCAGTGGCGGTCAGCGCGTGCGCGTCGGCTGTCACGATGCAGCCCCCGGGGCCGGGAGGGACTTTGGTGCGTCGTCATGGCCCGGGTCGTCATGCCCGCCGTTGGCGTGCCCGCCATGGCCGAGCCCGTGGCGCTGGTCGAACACCGGACGCTCGGAGCGAATTTCCGGCAGGCGATCGAAGTTGTAGGGCGGCGGGGGCGACGACGTCGCCCATTCGAGCGTGTTGCCCTCCCACGGGTCGTCGCCGGCGATCTTGCCGTTCCGCAGCGACACGAGGACGTTCCAGATGAATGGCAGCATCGAGATGGCGATGGTGAACCCGCCGATCGTGGCCACGAGGTTCCAGTCGTTCCAGCCGGCGTCCGAAGCGTAGTCCGCGATCCGCCGCGGCATGCCGCTCAGCCCGAGCATGTGCATCGGGAAGAACGTCAGGTTGAAGCCCACGAACATGAGCACGAAGTGGATCTTGCCGAGCGACTCGCTGAGCATCCGGCCGGTCATCTTCGGGAACCAGTAGTAGATCCCCGCGAACACCCCGAACGCCGAGCCGCCGAAGAGCACGTAGTGCAGGTGGGCGACCACCCAGTACGTGTCATGGAGCGCGAAGTCCACGGGCACGGCGGCGCTGAACACGCCGTTGATCCCGCCGACCAGGAACATCGTCAGGAAGCCGATCGAGAAGATGAGCGGGGTCGAGAACGTGAGCTGGCCCCGGAACATCGTGAAGATCCAGTTGAACATCTTGACGCCGGTGGGCACGCCGATCGCCGCCGTCATCAGGCTGAAGAACGGCAGGAACACCGCGCCCGTCGTGAACATGTGGTGGGCCCACACGGTGAACCCGAGCGCGCCGATGCCCGCCGTCGCGAAGATGAACGCCTTGTAGCCGAAGAGCGGCTTCCGGCTGAAGACCGGCAGCACCTCGCTGATCACGCCCATCGCCGGCAGGACCATCACGTACACGGCCGGGTGCGAGTAGAACCAGAACACGTTCTGGTAGAGCACGGCGATGCCGCCGGTGGCCGGGTTGAAGAAGGACCCGCCGTAGTTGCGATCGATGAACAGCATCACGAGCGCGCTCGTGAAGACGGGCGTGGCCATGAGCACGAGCACGCTGGTCACGAGGACCGTCCAGACCATGATCGGCATCCGGAACAGGGTCATCCCGGGGGCGCGCATCTTGAAGATCGTCACGATGAAGTTCACGGCACCGAGGATCGAGCTCGTCCCGATGAGGACCAGCGACGCGAGCCACAGGTCCTGGCCCGGGCCGGGCGATGCGAGCGCGCCGCGCTCCGACAACGGTGGGTAGCTCGTCCAGCCGGCGGCCGCGGCGCCACCCGGGGTCAGGAACCCGGCAAGCAGCAGGATCCCGCCGAGGGGCAGCATCCAGAAGCTCAGGGCATTGATCCGGGGGAAGGCCATGTCCGGCGCGCCGATCTGGAGCGGGACGATGTAGTTCCCGAGACCCGCCAGCATCGGGATGATGAACAGGAAGATCATCACCGTCGCGTGGATCGAGAACGACTCGTTGTAGACGTGCTCGTTCGTGAAGATCTGGATGCCCGGCTGCGCGAGCTCGCTCCGGACCAGCAGCGCGAAGATGCCGCCGATCAGGAAGAAGATGAACGAGTTGAGGACGTACATCATCCCGATCTTCTTGTGATCGGTGGTCGTCAGCCACTCGTACAGGCCGCCTCGATAGGCCGCGACGGCGGGGCTCAGCGCGTGGGTCGCCATGCTCGCTGGCTCCTTACTGGACCGTGAGAGTGCCGGTCATGTTGCTGTGGATCGAGCAGAAGAAGGTGTATGTCCCAGCCGGCAGTGCCGGGTAGGTGTAGTCCTGCTTCGTGCCGCCCGGGATGGTGTCCTGCTCGGCGACGACCTTGCCGCCGCTGTCCTTGATGTCGATGTCGTGGGTGATCGAGGACGGATCCGAGTTCGTGAACTCGATCACGAACGGCGCGTTCGCCGGCGCCTGCAGCGTCGTCTGGGCGAAGCTGATGTTCTTCGCCTCCTCCTTGAGCACCGGCGCGCCGGACGGCGCGGGCGGCGGCGTCGCGTTCTCGACCGCGATGAGGTTCTGCAGCCACGCATCGAAGTCCGATGGCGTCATGGCGACGACGTTGAAGAGCATCACCCGGTGACCGGTGCCGCACAGCTCGGCGCACTGTCCGCGGAACGTCTGGCCGGCCTCGTCCTCGTTCACCGTGAACTCGAACTTGTTCGTCTGGCCGGGGATCACGTCGCGCTTGAAGAGGAAGCGCGGCACGTACCAGGCATGGATCACGTCGTGGCTGGTGAGCGTGACCTGCACCCGCTCGCCGACTGGCACCGCCATCCCGCCGCCGTCGCCGTTGGGCTTGGTCTGCGTTGCGATGTGGTTGCCCTGGGCATCGAGATATTCGAACTGCCACTGGAACTGGCCGGCGATCGCCTGGATCCTGATGTCCGGATCCGTCGTGACCGTGTCGACGGTGTTCAGCGTGTTGTAGGAAACGACGAACAGGTAGAGCACGATGACGGTCGGGATGAGGGTCCAGAGGACCTCGACGAAGTTGTTGCCGTGCGTCTGCGGCGGCAGGTCAACGTCCTCCGGCCGGCGGCGGTAGCGCAGGATGCTCCAGACGATGAGGCCCTCGACGGCAAGGAACACCGCGACGGCGATCGCAAACACGATGTCGTACAGGCCGCTGGTCGCTGCAGCTTCGTGGGTGGCGGCCTTGGGCGGGTAGAGCGATCTGCCCGCGCCGCTGAGCAGCACGATGGCGACGATTGCGATCAGAAGGACGACGACACCACCGGCGACGATCGCTTCGGAGGCGGGGCGCTTCCTCGGGCTGCTCGACATGACTCCTCAGCTGGCGTCGGGGCGGTCGCCCGTCGCCCGGGACGAATGGCAATGGGACGGGGAACGCGAACGGCCGACCACGAGGTCAGCCGATCGCCATCATAGCGCGGGGCCCGCACGCTGCGTCGTGCCACCATGATCCGGTGAGCTCTCGTCGTACCCGTGGCGCCACGCTCGCCGCGATCGCGGCCGCGCTGGGCATCGCCGCCGGCCTTCCGGCGGTCGCCATGGCCCACGGCAGCGTGCCCCCCGACCCGCCGACCATCGCGAACATCGCCTTCGGCTGGCATCTCGAGCCGCTCGTCGCCGGCGGGCTGCTCGCCTCGGCGCTGGCGTGGCTCTGGATCGTCCGCCGCGTCGCCCGCCTGCATCCCGCGAACGGCGTCCCGCTCGGCCGGTCCGCGGCGTTCTTCGGCGGACTGGCTGCGATCGCCGTCGCGCTGATGTCCGGGATCGAGCGCTACGACACGACCCTCTTCTCGATCCACATGGCCCAGCACCTCCTGCTCATGCTCGTCGCCGCGCCACTGCTGGTCCTCGCCGCCCCGGTGACGCAGCTCCTCCGCGCGGCCTCGCCCGGGGTGCGACAACGGCGGCTCGTGCCGGTGCTCCATTCGACCGCCGTGGCGGCGCTCGGCCATCCGGTGGTCACATGGCTGACGTTCAGCCTCGTCCTGTGGCTGTCGCACTTCTCGCCGTTCTTCAACGACGCGCTCGAGGACCGCGGCGTCCACGACGCGGAGCACGCCATCTACCTCGTCTCGTCGCTGCTGTTCTGGTGGCCGGCGATCGCGGCTGATCCGGCGCGCCACCGCATGCCGTATCCGGTCCGGGTGCTGTACCTGCTCCTGCAGCTCCCGGTGAACTCCTTCGTAGGCATGGCGATCCTGTTCGCCGATGCGCCGCTCTATCAGCACTACGCAACGCTCGGCACGCCCTACGGAATCAACGCGCTCGCCGACCAGGAGCTCGCGGGCGGGGTGATGTGGCTGTCCGGGGATGTCGTGTTCATCGTGGCGATCCTGCTGGTCGTCGGCGCCTGGATGCGCCACGAGGAGCGGGATGCGCCGGCCGCCGAACGTCGAGCCGACGCGCAGCGGGCGGCGCTCGCGACCCGCGCCGACGAGCTGGCCCGGCGGCACGCGGAGGAACGCGGCTAGGGTCCGGGCCGCGCCTCGATTCCGGCGTGCGTCGGTCGAGTGCGATCGAACCGCACCAACGACGCATGAGCCCGCCGCCCGTCCCTCTGGCGAGCCAAGAAGGCGCCGCGGCGGGGGATTCCTGCGCACGACGTGCGATCGAACCGGCGGTTCGACGCTGGACCGACGGCGCCGCCGCGTTCACGTGTCCTTGCTGCGGTTTGACCGCAGCCGGCCGGGTGCGCGGGGCTCAGCCGGGGAGCGGTGCCTCGAGGTATTCCAGGTAGCGCTCGGGGTCCACGTTCCCACCGCTGATCACCGCGACGACCGTGCCCGCCAGCCCGGTGAGGCCGGCCTCGCGCGCCCGGAACCGCACCGCAGCCGGCGCCACCGCGCCGGAGGGCTCGGCGATCAGGCGCGCCTCCTCCGCGAGCAGCCGGATGGTCGAGGCGATCTCGGCCTCGGAGACGGTCACCACGTCGTCGAGCAGGTGCGACAGGTGCGCGAACGGCCGGCGGCCGATGGCCTGGGAACGCACGCCGTCGGCGATGGTGGCGCCGGTCCGGGCGGCATCCCACGAGACGACGTGGCCGGCCCGAATCGATGCTTGCGCGTCGGCGGCAACTTCCGGCTCGACGCCGATGATCCGGGCGCCGGGATGGAGGGCGCGAACGGCGACGGCGACCCCGCTCGACAGTCCACCGCCGCCGATGGGCACGAGCACCGCGGCGAGATCGAGCACGTCTTCCGCGATCTCGAGACCGACCGTGCCCTGGCCGGCGATGATCCGATCGTCATCGAACGGGTGGACGAGCACGAGCCCGCGCTCCTCGATGAGCTGCTGGGCGATGGCGTCCCGCTCGCTCACGGACGGACCGGAGGTCACGATCTCCGCGCCATCGGCGGCGACCCGACGGCGCTTGATCGCGGGCGCGTTGTCGGGCATGACGACCACGGCATGGATGCGCAGCAGCTTCGCGGCGCGCGCGACCCCCTGGGCGTGGTTGCCCGAGGAGTGCGTGACCACGCCGCGCGCCCGCTCCTCGGGCGTGAGCGTCGACATCGTGTGGTAGGCGCCGCGGATCTTGAACGCCCCGATCGGCTGGAGCGATTCGGCCTTGAGCAGGACCCGGGGCCCGCCGATCGTGCCGCCGGCCGTTCCGAACCCCACGAGCGGCGTCCGGATCGCGATGCCCTCCAGGCTCGCGGCGGCCCGCCGGATGTCGTCGATCGAGACGAGCGGCGTTTCGACCTCCGTCGTCATCTGCCGGTCGATGCCTTCCGGGCGCAGTCGATGCACTGCGAGACCCACGGGATGGCCTCGAGCCGCTCCCGCGCGATGGGCTTGCCGCAGGTCACGCACGTGCCATAGGTGCCCTCGTCCAGCGCGCGCAGGGCGGTCTCGACCTTGTGCAGGTCCATGCGCGAGCGATCGCGCAGGGCGAGGTCGCGCTGCTGCTCGAAGACGAACGATGCGGCCGCCGCCTGGGAGCCGTACGTCATCTGGCCCGGCGCTTCGATCGGCTCGCCCAGCTCGACGAGCAGGCGATCGCGCTCGGCCACCAGGGCCGTGCGGGCGGCTGCCAGGTCGATGGCGGGCTCTGCCATCGGGCGATCGTACATCCGCGCCGACGCGCGAGCGGCCAGGGCCGACGGATCAGCGCGCGCTGGCCACGCTCTCCGCGCCGGCGAGGCGGGCCGAGATGTACACCGGGATCAGGCTGAGCAGGATCATCGCGAGCGCGACGACGTTGACGATGGGGCGCTGGTTCGGCAGCCGGAAGTTCGCGAAGATCCAGATCGGGAGCGTCTGCTCGGTGCCGGCGGTGAAGGTCGTCACGATGATCTCGTCGAACGACAGCGCGAAGGCCAGCAGCGCTCCCGCGAAGAGCGCGGTTGCGAGGGCCGGCAGCGTGATTCGTCGGAACGTCTGCCACGTGTCGGCGCCGAGGTCCATCGACGCTTCCTCGAGCGAGCGGCCGAGCCGCCGCAAGCGCGCGACCACGTTGTTGTAGACGACGACCACGCAGAACGTGGCGTGGCCGACGACGATCGTCGCGA
Source organism: Candidatus Limnocylindrales bacterium (assembly GCA_035692745.1). Taxonomy (GTDB): domain Bacteria; phylum Chloroflexota; class Limnocylindria; order Limnocylindrales; family CSP1-4; genus UBA5189. The sequence continues at coordinate 11,559 of DASSHR010000055.1, forward strand.
GCCCGAAATCCGGCCCGGTGACGTGCAGCGGCCCGATGTCGAACCCGTCGATGCCCGCATTCATCGCCGCGTTCAGGGCCATGCCGGTGACGATGCCCGGCAAGGCGATCGGCAGCACGAGGATGAAGCTGATCCCGTCGCGCCCGAAGAACCGGTGGCGATGGACCGCGAACGCGGCCGCCGAGCCGAGGAGCAGCGCGACGAGCGTCGCGCCGAGCGCGGCCTGGACGGACAGGAAGAACGATTCCCGGACCTGGTCGTTATTGATCGCCGCATCGAACCAGCGCAGCGAGAAGGTCTGCCCGAAGCCGTTGAGCCCCAGGCGGTCGATCAGCCCGCTCCAGCTTTGGTTCTTCGAGTCGTTGAACGCGTAGACCACGACGATGAAGATGGGCACGTACAGGAAGATCAGCGTGGCCGCCGCGGCCAGACGGAGCGCGACGCGGCTCAGTCGACCGCCCACCTCAGAGCGCCTCGAACGCGCCAAGCCGGCGCGCGAAGACGAGGTACAGCGCGATCACCGCGACCGGCACGAGCGCGTACGCGGCGGCGAGCGGCACGTTCCCGGCCACGCCGACGTTGCTGTAGATCACGTTGCCGATGAACTGCTCGCCGGAGAACAGGGTCGGGGTGATGTAGTCGCCGAGGGTCAGCGAGAACGTGAAGATCGATCCCGCGACGAGGCCCGGGAAGGCGAGGGGCAGCACCACCCGTCGGAAGGTCGTCCATGACCTCCCCCCGAGGTCGGACGACGCCTCCAGGAGCGACCTCGGGATGCGCTCGAGGCCGGCGTACAGCGGCAGGACCATGTACGGCAGCCAGATGTACGTGAACACGATCGCGATCGGCACGTCGCCGAGGGCGCCGGGCCCCTTGAGCCCGAGGCCGCCGAGGGCCCAGTCGAGGAAGCCGCCGTCCGCGAGGATGATCCGCCACGAGTAGACGCGGACGAGGTAGCTGATCCACAGCGGGATCGTGGCCAGGATGAACAGGACGCTGCGCGTCCGCGGCGACGCCACGCGGGCCATGTAGTACGCCAGCGGGAACGCGAGCAGCGCGTCGGCGAGGGTGACGATCACCGCGATCCCGACCGTGTGCTGCGCGACGCGCAGATACGGCTTGGCGGGATCGAGGACTTCCTGGAAGTTCGCGAGGCTCGGGTCGCGGACGATCCCGTTGATCGGATCGAGGTGCCAGAACGACGAGATGAACAGCAGGCTGAGCGAGCCGAGGTAGATGACCACCAGCCACAGCACGGGTGGCGTGAGCAGGGCGCCGAGCACGAGCCGCGGTCGCCGGTACAGCGCCGCGGACAAGCGGCGCAGCGGTGAGCGCTGGATCGTGGCCGATGCGTTGGTCGAGGTCATTGAGTCGTCGCTGCCCCTGGAGATGGGTGCGCCCGGGCCGCGTGGCGGCCCGGGCGCGGTTGGTCGAGTGGTTCGGCGGCGGGCTAGTGCGCGGACGGAACCGCGAGGATCTCCGTCCAGGCGCTCACCCACGCCGAGAAGTCGACGCAGGTCGTGCCGCGGCTGTCACCGCAGTCGGCCAGGGGGGTCTTCCAGAACTTGATGTTCGCCGCGTAGGCGTCATCCGAGGCGTGGTTGAAGTCGCAGAAGCCCTTGTACCCGTACTCGCCGGGGTTGGCGTCCATCAGCGGGCAGGCGGCGAGGTTCGCCGGTGCCTCGCCGAAGTACTCGGCGACCTGCTGCTGCGTGCCGGGCTGGGACATCCAGTCCATCCACATGAGCATGCAGTTGGGGTGCTTGGCGTCCTTCGTGAGCATCCAGGTGTCGGCCCAGCCCGTGGCGCCTTCGGAGGGGAGCACCGCGTCGACCGGGATCGGCGGATCCTCGGCCTGCAGCGCACCGACCTGGTACGGCCACGTCGTGCCGATCTCGGACACGCCCTGCTCGAAGTCGGTGATGTTCTCGCCGTAGGTGCCCCAGTACTTGCCGATGAGCTTCGCCTTCTGGTCCTTGAGCAGGGCCACGGCGGCATCGAACTGCGGCTGGGTCAGCTCGTACGGGTCGGTGATCCCGAGCGAGGCGTCCTTCTTCGACAGGTACAGCGCCGCGTCCGCGATGTAGATCGCGTAGTTGTAGGCGGTGACCTTGCCGGCGTAGGCGGGAAGCGGGTCCGTCTCGAAGACCGCCGACCAGCTCGTCGGAGCGGTCGGGATCTTGGACGTGTTCCACATCAGCAGGTTGGCGCCCCAGCCGTGCGACAGGCCGTAGTGGACGCCGTCGATGGTGTTGTGGACCGGGCTCTGCATCGGGCCCCAGAAGTTCTTCCACTCGGGAAAGAGCTTCTCGACGTCGACGCCGGCGATCTTGCCGTCCTTGATCAGGCGGACGCTGGCGTCGCCCGAGGCCGACAGGCCGTCGTAGCCGCCGCTGTTCACGAGCTGGACCATCTCGTCCGACGAGCCGGCTTCCTTGATCGTCTTGACCTGGCAGCCGGTCTTCGTCTGGAACGGGTGGACCCAGTCGTAGCTCTTGACGTTTGCGCCCGACTCGGCGTAGCCCGGCCAGACGATCAGATTGAGCTCGCCTTCCCCGGCGCCGATCGAATCGATGACGTCGACGGCGGCCGTGGTCGGACCGGCCGACGCCGGGGCCGTCGTCGCGGCCGTGGTCGGGCCGGCCGACGCTGGACCGGTGGTCGGGGCCGTCGACGCCGTGCCCGGCCCGCACGCCGCTGCGGCAAGCGCCGCGACGGCGATCACGCCCCCGAGCTTTCGCTGGAACATTCGCGCCTCCTCCTCAGCAGCCCGTGTGCCGCGTCACTCCTGGACGCGGAGCACGTGCTGTCGCTTCCACGCCAGCCGGACAGGTTGCCCCTGCGCGGCCAGCACCTCCATGGACGATGTGTGCAGGTTCTGCTGGGTGACGACGAGCTCGGAGCCGGCATCGAGCGCCACGATGTAGCGCGTGTCCGGACCGAGGTAGACGACGTTCCGGATGGTGCCATCCGCCCCGACCTCGTCATCGGCCACCGCGGCCCCGCGATCCAGGAGCCGGATCTTCTCCGGTCGCACGGTGAACAGGCCGGCCTCACCCACGAGCGCCTTCGCGGCGTCGCCGCGGAGCAGGTTCGACGTCCCGACGAAGCCGGCCACGAAGGCGGTCGCGGGTCGCTCGTACAGGTCCGCCGGCGTCCCGAGCTGCTCGATGCGGCCGCGGTTGAACACCGCGAGGCGGTCGCTCATCGTCAGCGCCTCCGCCTGGTCGTGGGTCACGTAGATGAACGTGATCCCGACGTCCTGCTGGATCGTCTTCAGCTCCAGCTGCATCTCCTCGCGCAGCTTCAGGTCCAGCGCGCCGAGTGGCTCGTCGAGGAGCAGCACCCGCGGTCGGTTCACGAGCGCGCGCGCAAGCGCGACGCGCTGCCGCTGGCCACCCGACAGCTGGGCGGGCCTGCGCCGTTCGTAGCCCGACAGCCGGACCATGTCCATCGCCTCGGCGACGCGTCGTTCGCGCTCCGGCCGGGGGACCTTGCGAACCGTGAGCCCGTAGGCAACGTTGTCGCCGACGGTCATGTGTGGAAACAGCGCGTAATCCTGGAAGACCGTGTTCACGTCGCGCTCGAACGGCGGCCTGTTCGTCACGTCGACACCGTGCAGCCAGACCCGGCCTTCGGTCGGGAGCTCGAAGCCGGCGATCAGCCGCAGCGTCGTCGTCTTGCCCGATCCCGACGGCCCGAGCATGGAGAAGAACTCGCCGTCGGCGATCTCGAGGTCGACGCCGTCGACGGCGGTGACCACGTCACCCGCGCCCGTCGCGGCGCCGCTCGTCCGGGCAACCCGGCGGCCGGCCGCGCCGGTGAACCGCTTCACGAGGTGGTCGAGGCGAACGGCCGCGGCGGCGCCCGAGGCCGGCACTGGACGCGCGCGTTCGGTCGCGGCGGTGGTCGCGGGGTCGCTGGCGGTCAGGGCCACGTGCTCCTCGTGCGGCTCTCGTCGATCACGATGCCCTCCGCAGCGTGATTCGAACCTGCCGGGGCGCCCCGGCCCGAGGTTCGCAGCTTCCGGCCGGGCGGCGTGTCGTGGGAGTGTCCGGGCACGACGGATGCCGTGTCAAGGTTGGCCGTCACGTGGCGGGCACGCGGGGCGCCGGTGCTACCCTTCGGGCTCCAAATCGGGCGTCCAGGGATCGAGAGGAGATCATCAGTTCATGGCGTACGTGATCGCCGAGCCGTGCATCGACGTGCTGGACCTTTCGTGCGTCTCCGTCTGCCCGGTGGACTGCATCCACTACGAGGAAGGCGTCGATCGCAAGCTGTTCATCGACCCGAACGAATGCATCGATTGCGGCGCCTGCGAGCCGGAGTGCCCGGTGAACGCGATCTTCCCCGAGGACCAGCTCCCGACCGAGTGGGCGAACTACACGGCGATCGACGCGACCTGGTTCGCGAACCGGGATGAAGCGCGCGCCGCGGTGGACGCAGCAAAACCTCGCTGACGGCGGCGGCATCGGCCGTCTGCGCTCGCGCGTCCGTCTGAGCTCGCTGGGCCGCCAACGGACCGTGCGATACTGCGCGACCCATGTCGTCGCTCGCGGGTCGCACGATCGCAACGGTCGGCTCCGGGGTCATGGCCGAGGCGATCATCGCCGGCCTGCTCCGCGGCAACCTCGTCGCGCCCGAGCACATCGTTGCGTCGCATCCCCGCGCTGATCGTCGCGAGGCGCTCGAGCGGGCGCACGGCATCCGCACCGTCGATTCGAATGCCGCTGCCGTGGCCGGCGCCGACATCGTCCTGCTGGGCATCAAGCCCCAGATGCTCGCCCGCGTCGGTCGCGAGCTGCGCGGGAGGCTCCAGCCGGGTCAGCTCGTGATCTCCATCCTCGCTGGCGCGACCTCGCGAGCGCTCTCCGGCCATCTGGGCACGGACGAAGTCGTGCGCGCGATGCCGAACACGCCCGCCCAGCTCGGGCGCGGCATGACGGTCTGGTACGCGACCCCGGAGACCTCCGCGGAGCAGCGGGAATGGGCGGGGACGATGCTCTCCGCGCTCGGCGCCCAGATCGAGGTCGACGACGAGAAGCTCGTCGCGATGGCGACCGCGGTCTCCGGCACCGGCCCGACCTACGTGTTCCTCGTGATGGAGGCGCTCATCGACGCCGCGGTCCACCTCGGATTCGCGCGCCACGTCGCGCACGACATCGTGATCGAGACGTTGGAGGGCTCGACGTTGTTCGCGAAGCAATCCGGCATGCACCCGGCCCAGCTCCGGAACATGGTCACCTCGCCCGGCGGCACCTCGGCGGCGGCACTGCACGAGCTGGAGAGCGGCCGGTTGCGAACCGTGCTGTCCGAGGCGGTGTGGGCTGCGTTCCGTCGAACGGTCGAGCTCGGCGAGCAGCTCGAGGCGGGCGTCCCCGAGGACGAGCTGAACTAGCGCCCCGCCGCCGGCCCGTCGGGGGTGCGGCGCAGCGCGGCGGCGAGCACGACCACGATGCCGACACCGATCAGGACGTCGCCGACGCTGAACACGTTCGCAAGCGGCCACGCGGCCGGGATGGCGAAGATGTCCGTCAAGGGCTGGAGTGCGGGATTCGCCAGCACCACGCTGTTCGTGGCGTCGCCCGGACCGTCGAGTCCCGCGGCAGCCAGGGCCGCCGCGTTCGTCGGCATGAACCCGCCGTTCGCCGTGATCGCCGCCAGGTTGCTGAGCGCTCCGGCAGCGACGATCGCCATCCCGGGCAGCCGGATGTTGCGCAGCACGGCAACGAACACGCCGAGCGTCGACAGGACGTAGAGCGGGGGCCCGAATCCGCCCGCGAGGCGGTCACCCGCCGGCGTGAACAGGACGACCTGCACGAGCAGTCCCAGCACCGCGAGCCAGCTCCATCGGAACCGCAAGGACGCAAGGTTGTCGAGGCGGCCACGGGCGAGGAGCCCGGCCACGATGCCGATCGGGATCGCCCAGAGCATGAACATCGCGGGCGCCTCGTTCGTGCGCTGGGTCAGGCGCCCCCGCCGACGGACTCGCGCAGCTGGTTCACGTGGCCCTCGAGGTGGCTGACGATCAGGCGCTCCGCGATCTCGCGCACCGTCAGGTCGCCGCGGGTCAGGTGCCGGCCCACCGTCGCCGCGTCCGCGTCGTTCAGCGCGCGCAGCCGGCGCGCCACGCGGCGCCCCTCCACGTCCACGCGACCCAGCAGCTCGCGCGCGGGGAACATCCGATCGCGGGTGATGATCGCGACCCGCACGTCATCGGCTTCCAGCCGCCCGAAGCCGAGCGGCTCCGCACCGCCCCCGGCATCCAGGATCAGCTCGATCTCACCGAGCCAGAAGGGGAACATCTCGGCGACGTGCGCGAGAACCTCGCGCGGTCCCCAGCTCGATTCGGGCCCCGGCGCCACGTGCGCGGACATGCCCCACGGCTCGCCCGCGGCGAGCGCGGGTCCCATCTCGAGGATCGCCTCGAGGCCGGCGTCGATCCGGTTCGCAAGATCATCCATCGCACCCATGCCGGGAGTGTCGCATGCATCGGGGACTACCATGGCCGCAATCTCGAACGGGGCCGATTGGTCCCGCCTGCAGCACAGGAGCGGCCGTTCGATGACCGAGACGATCGCCCGCGACACCGTCGCGCAGGGTGCCGCCAACCAGTCCGGCGCCCACGTCAACAAGGACGCCTACAAGGAGGCAAAGGACTTCCTGCCCCTGAACGGCGTCGACCACGTCGAGTTCTGGGTGGGCAACGCCAAGCAGGCGGCCCACTACTACCGGGCGCTGTGGGGCTTCACGCCCATCGCCTACGCGGGCCTCGAGACGGGCGTCCGCGACCGGACCTCCTATGTCCTCCGCCGCAACGACATCACCTTCGTCGTGACCGGCGCGATGTCGCCCGATGGTGAGATCGCCGAGCACGTGCACCGCCACGGCGACGGCGTGAAGGACATCGCGTTCAACGTCGACGACGCGACCTCGTCGTGGCGCGAGACCACCGCCCGCGGGGCGAAGAGCGCCATCGAGCCCGTGGAGCTCGACGGCGGCGAGGACGGCGTCCTCCGCCGCAGTGCCGTCGGGACGTACGGCGAAGTTCGCCACTCGTTCATCGACCGGCGCGAGTACCACGGCGTCTTCGCGCCCGGCTACCGGCGGATCAAGAAGCCCGCCGCGGCCGCGCAGGGCCTGAACCTGCTCGAGATCGACCACTGCGTGGGCAACGTCTGGCTCGGCGACATGAACAGGTTCGTCGACTTCTACCGCGACGTGTTCGGCTTCGCCCAGCTCATCCACTACGACGACAAGGTGATCCACACCGAGTACTCGGCGCTCATGTCGAAGGTCATGACGAACGGCAACGGCCGGGTCAAGTTCCCCATCAACGAGCCCGCGCCGGGCAAGAAGAAGAGCCAGATCCAGGAGTTCCTGGACTACTACCTGGACTCGGGCACGCAGCACATCGCGCTGCGGACCGAGGACATCGTCACGACCGTTCGCCAGCTGCGCGAGAACGGCGTCGAGTTCCTGGGCATGCCCCACGCCTACTACGAGACGCTCGCCGACCGCGTCGGCGACGTCGGCGTACCGATGGAGACGCTCGAGGAGCTCGGCATCGAGGCCGACCGCGACGAAGAGGGCTTCCTGCTCCAGATCTTCACCCGCCCGATCCAGGATCGCCCGACATTCTTCTTCGAGATCATCGAGCGCCACGGCTCGCGCGGCTTCGGGGTCGGCAACTTCAAGGCGCTCTTCGAGGCCATCGAGATCGAGCAGGCGAGGCGCGGAAACCTGTAGCCCTCAGCCCGCGCCCAGCATATTGACTGCGGGCAGCAGTCAATGAATACTGTCCGGCATGGCACCTCGGACGTACCGCCTGGGTCGGCGCGCGTCAACGGCCGCGGCCACGCGCGGGCGGATCCTGGCCGCCGCGGCCGAGCTCTACCGGGAGCAGGGCGTCGCCACCACGACGCTGCAGGCGGTGGCCGAACGCGCTGACGTTTCGCGGGGCACGGTGGTCAACCATTTCGGCGGTGTCGATGAGCTGCTCGCGGCCGTCGCCGACGAGGTCATCGGGCTCGTCCGGATGCCCGATGAGCGGATCCTCGACGGCGCCGCGGATCCCGAGGACCGCATCCGACGGTACGCGGCGGCGATCCTGACGTTCTATGACGCTGGCAACGCGTGGTGGCCCGTCGTCGAGCCGGTCCTCGACCGGCACGTCCTGCGCACTCGGATGGAGGCGTACGAGGTGGCGCTCGGACGGCTGCAGCGCGCCGCATTCGGTCCACTTGCCGGGGACCGGCTCGTGATGGCGACGGCAAACGGATTCGTCCACTGGGCCGTGGTCGCGACCATGCGGGCAATGGGGGCTTCTCTGGAGGAGGTGATCGAAGCGGTTGGAGACGCGATCCTGCTCGTGGTGAATCGACGAACGAGCCGGGGGAATGGAGGGAAGGGGACATGACGATGCGGTTGGTCCACGCGATCGTGGCGGTGGTATTCGTCGTCGCGATCCTGGTCCAGGTGTTTCTCGCCGGCGCGGCATTGCTCCAGCTCGGCGGGAATGGCGATTTCCGGGCGCACGCGGACTTCGGCTACACGGAGGTCGGGATTGCGGCGCTGCTGGTGCTCGTGACCGCCGCCCTGGCGAAGGTGGGGCGGCGGCGGATCGGGCTCAGCGCGCTGCTCCTCGTCCTGTACATCGTCCAGACATTGCTTCCGGCTGCCCGCGGGTCGATGCCGAGCGTGGCCGCGCTGCATCCGGTCAACGCCATGGTGCTGTTCGCCCTTGCCGCCTGGTTCGCCTGGACGGCGTGGCGCGACCGCGCCGCCACAGGGCCGGCGCCATCGTCCGCCCCGGCAGCCTGAAGGAGGACGGCGATGGACCTGACCCCGTACATGCCGTGGATCGTGTTCATTCATGTTGCGGGCGCGTTCGCGTTCGCGGCAGGCCACGGCGTCTCCATGTTCGTGGCGTTCCGCGTCCGAACGGAGCCCGACCGCGCTCGCCTGGCCACGCTCCTCGACCTCAGCGGCACGTCCCTGGGCGTGGCCGGGATCGGGATGCTCGTGCTCCTCATCGCCGGCATCCTCGCCGGGATCGTCGCCGGCGAGTGGGGCCGGCTGTGGCTGTGGGCGTCCCTCGTGCTGTTCATCGTGATCGGCGGCCTGATGACGCCGATCGGAAGCCGATATTTCGGTCGCCTCCGCGCCGGGCTCGGTCAGCGAACCCGCAACCTCAAGCCGGGCGATCCGGACCCCGTTCCCGCTTCAGACGAGGCACTGGCGGCGCTGCGCGCGTCGAACGCGCCGAACACGCTCCTCGCCGTCGGCGCCGGCGGCTTCGTGGTGATCCTGTATCTGATGATGTTCAAGCCGTTCTGATCCGCGCTTTCGCCGCGCCGCGGCCGCCCTTCCCGCGCGAGTTCGCGCGGGGTATCCTCCGCGAACCTCGCGCTCTGGACCTGAGGAGCCCCATGGCCAACGACCCGAAGATCGATCTGATCGCATCGGTCCCGCTGTTCGGGGCCTGTGGCGGACCGGACCTGCAGCGCATCGCGCAGCTGCTCGACGAGGTCGATCTGCCCGCGGACCGCGTGTTCGTCCGCCAGGGCGATCCCGGCCGGGAGATGTTCATCATCGCGTCCGGCCGGGTGGCCATCGAGCGGGACGGCAAGGTCATCAGCGAACGTGGCCCCGGCGCCGTGATCGGGGAGATGGCCCTCCTGTCCGAGGGGCCCCGGACGGCGACCGTTCGGACGCTCGAGCCGACCAGGGTCTTCGTTGCGGCACACCGCGAGTTCCACTCGCTCATGGAGGCGCATCCGACGATTCGCATGCGCGTCCTGGAGGGCCTCGCGGACAAGATCCGTGGGCTCGACGAGGCGAGCGTCCACTAGGTCCCACCCGGCCTAGACTCCAGGGCATGCGAGTCGGGCACGTCCGGGAACGCCACGCGCCCGTCGGTACGCCCTGGCGGGTGGTCGCATCGGCATCGCTGACGAGCCCCTGGATCGACCTGGAGCCGGCACGCCGCCGGCTCGTCACCCGAGAGCCGGGTCGCGCGCACAACTCGGCCCTCTTCCGCCAGCCGATCTCGACGCTGGACGACGCGCTGGGCCGCGGCCTCCGCATCGAGGCCCTTCGCGAGATCGTCGACGGCGTGGGTGGCAAGACGGTCGACCCGGATGACGACCTGGCGCTCGACGAAGGCGAGCTCGACTTCGGGCCGCCGCTGCTCTATCCGCCGACGTTTCGCGACTTCTACGCATTCGAGCAGCACGTCGCGACGATGTGGAAGCGGCGCGGCGGCGAGATCCCCGAGGCGTGGTACCGCCTCCCGATCTTCTACTTCTCGAACGTGTCGGAGCTGCGGGGGTCGGGCGACCCCGTCTGGGCGCCGCGAGGCTCGGCGGAGCTGGATTTCGAGCTGGAGATCGGCGCCGTCGTCGACACGCCGGCGTACAACCTTGGGGAGGATCGGGCCGCGGAGGCGATCGGCGGCTACTGCATCGTCAACGACTGGTCGGCGCGCGACCTGCAGCGCGACGAATCGACGGTCCGGCTCGGCCCGGCGAAGGGCAAGGACTTCGCGCTCACGATCGGGCCGTGGATCACGACGCCGGACGAGCTCATGGACCG
>DASSHR010000056.1:0-8006 GCA_035692745.1 Candidatus Limnocylindrales bacterium
TCCAGCCAGCGGTCCCAGTGCTCCTCGGGGATCACGACGGGCATCCGATCGTGGATCGGGGTCATCATCGAGTTCGCGGACGTGGTCACGATCGTGAACGAGCGGACGATCTCGCCGGTGTCCTCGTCCTTCCAGCCGGCCCACAGGCCCGCGAGGGCGATCGGGCGGCCGTCCGGGTGGACGATGGCATACGGCTGGCGCGCGTCGCCGAGCTTCTGCCACTCGTAGTACGCGTCGACGGGGACGAGGCAGCGGCGCTTCGAGAACGCATACCGGAACGCCGGCTGGCGGTCGATCGTCTCGGCCCGCGCGTTGAACATCCGGTTGCCGGTCTTCGCACTGTCGGACCAGTGGGGGATCAGGCCCCAGCGGTAGGCGGTGATGGCGCGATGGTCGTCGCGCTGGACGACGACCGCGGCGTCGTCGGTCGGGGCGACGTTGAACCGGCCGCCGGGGGCGTCGATGCGGTCCTCGGCATCGAAGATCTCGGCGAGCTCCGAGGTCGGCCGTTGCTGGGTCATCCGTCCACACATGGCATCTCTAGTATCGTCCGCCGCGATGACCGAGCCCGGATTCGATCCGTTCCACGACCCCGAGCTCGACGCCGCCGTCGCGACGCAGGGGCCGTTGTCGACGGACGTCGCCACCAGGCTGGTCGCGCGCGGCCGCTCCAAGCTCGAATCGGGCGAGGCTGCGCTCTCGATCACGGATTTCCAGCGCGCCATCGGGCACGAGGACCCGGCCGTCACCGGCGCCGCGCTGCTCGGGCTGGGTGACGCGGTGTATCGCCTCGACGACGAGGGCCAGGCGCGGGCCGCGTGGGAGGCGGCGACCCGACTGCGCGACAACCCGTCGACGTATCGCGCGTGGCGGAATCTCGCCGGCGTGCTCGTTCGGGAGGGCAACCTCCAGGCCGCGATCAACGCCTACCGCGAGGCCGATCGCCGCGCGCCGTCGGAGGACAAGGCCGAGATCGCTTCTCGCCTCGGCTGGCTGGCCAAGGAGACCGGCAACACCGCCGCCTCCGGCCGGTACTTCGCCCGGAGCCGAGGCGGTGTCGCGCTGGGGCTGACCCAGGTCCTCGTGCTCGTCACCTCCGCGGTCTCGCTCCTCGCTCTGAGCGACCCATCCGGGGACCTGTTCCTGAAGCTGGCCCTCGATCCGGACGCGATCCGGCATGGCGAGCTGTGGCGGCTGCTGACGGTCACGCTGGTGCACGCGCCGGGCTCGGGCGCGGCCTGGCTCTCGCTGCACCTGCTGCTGAACATGTACGCGCTGTGGATCATCGGGCCGATCGTCGAGGGTGCCTGGGGTCGGTCCATGCTGCTGGGGTTCTACGTGCTCTGCGCGCTGGCGGGTTCGACGGCGAGCTTCGTGTTCTCGAGAACCCTGGCCGTGGGCGCGTCGGGCGCGATCTTCGGCCTGGTCGGGGTCGTCCTCGCCGGAACGCGCGCCCATCATCCGATGCTCGACCAGCGCGCGCGAGCGATCGTTCCCCAGCTCGGCATGTTCGTCCTGATCAACCTCGTGTTCGGGTTCGCGGTCACGGGCGCGGGCGGGGCCATCGACAACGCGGCCCACGTCGGCGGGCTGCTCGGGGGCCTGTGGCTGGGGCTCCTCGTGCCGCCCGGCAAGGTGCCGACGCTCCGGTCCGCGTGGCAGAACCCGCGAGGCGAGCCGGCCGGCCGATCGCCGCTGCTCATCGCGGCCGGGATCGTGCTGCTGCTCGGCGTGATCGCGATGGGCCTCGCGCTCGGCGGCGCGACGCTCTAGGTTCGGGCTGCCGGCCCGGGCACGCTGGCGGGATGCGAGGACGCTTCGGTTGGGCGCCAGGGCACGCGAGGCAACGTGAATCCGACCTTGGCGCCCTCGACGTCCGGGCCGTCGGGGCTCGGCCAGTTCGCGGCATGCACCTCGCCGCCATGGGCCAGGGCGAGCTCGCGAACGATGGCCAGCCCGAGCCCGGAGCCCGCGCCGGAGCGGGAGGGATCGCCGCGCCAGAACCGCTCGTAGGCGCGATTCGCCGCTCCCGCCGGAAAGCCCGGACCGTCGTCGACGACGTCGAACCGCAGCGCATCGACACCCGTCGGGCCGGCGAGCGCCGGCGCAACCTCGATGCGGACCATGGTGCCGGCACCATCCGCGGTCGCGCGGATCGCGTTGTCGACGAGGTTGCCGAGCATCCGCTCCAGCGCGGTTCGGTCGGCGGCGATCGTCAGTGCGGCATCGGACCCAATCGCAACGTCGAGCGTCACGCCCGCGGCCGCCGCTCGCGGCCCGAACCGCCTCGCGGTCGACCGGACCAGCTCGCCGGCATCGAGCAGCTCCGGCCGGATCTGCTCCTCGCCGGATCGGATCCGTTCGATCGCGCCGACCTCCGCGACGAGCCGCTCGAGGCGGGCAGCCTCCGCTTCGATGGCCCGCGCGGCATCGTCCGCGGCAGCTCCCTTCGCCGTGCCGTCACGCAGCGCGGCCGCGAAGCCGGTGATCACCGTCAGCGGCGTGCGAAGGTCGTGCCGGAGATTGACGAGGAGCTCGTGCTCGCGGCGGCGTGTCGCCTCGACCTCGGCGCTCATCGTGTTGAACGTGCCGGTCAGCTCGCGGACCTCCCGCGGGCCTTCGAGGGGGAGTGGCGCCACACCGCCGGCGGGGATTCCGGTCGTCGCCTCGGCGAGGCGCCGGAGCGGCCGGGTCACGCTCCGCGACAGGGCGATCGCCAGCGGCGCCGCGACGAGGAGCACCACGAGGATGACCATCGGGATCGTGCGCCCGACGTCGGCGAGTGCGAGCCCCGCAGCACGGTCTCGGGTCAGGAACGCCACGGCTCGCGGTCCCGAGGCGCCGACCTTGCGAATCGCAGTCGCGACATAGGCGAAGCTCACCCCCGGATCCGTGCCCTTGAACGACCCCTGGAACTGCTCGCCGACCACGGCATCGTGGTCCAGCAGCACCGGCCCGACGGGCAGCGCATCGGCCGGATCGAGGGCCTTGATGCGACCGTCCGCCCCGAGCAGGACCAGCTCGATGTCCTCCTCCGCGAGCTTGTCGCGCAGCTCGAGCACCGTACCCCGAAGCTCCCCCGAGCCGATCGCGTCGCGCACCTGTGGCAGCACGCTGCTCGCCGCCGCCCGCAGCTCGTTGTAGGTCGCGTCCTGGTGCAGGCCGCGGAGGACCACGAACAGCGCGCCGCCGACCGCGATCGTCAGCGCGATCGACAGGAGCGCGAACGCTGCGACGAGGCGTCCACCGAGCGAACGCGGCATCACGCAGTCGGGGCGCTGCGAGCCGGCACGGGCTCTCGGTCGGGCGGCACGAGCCGGTACCCGAACCCACGCACCGTTTCGATCTCCGGTCCTTCCGGCGCGAGTGCCTTGCGGACCTCGGCGACATGGACGTCGACGGTGCGCGTCTCGCCGGGGAAGTCGGTGCCCCACACGTCCTCGAGGAGCGCGTCGCGCGTCAGGACGACGCCCGGATCGCGCGCCAGGGCCGCGAGGAGGTCGAACTCGCGCGGCCGCAGGCGCAGGCGGCGCTCGCCGACCCACGCGTCCCGGCGCCGAGGATCGACCCGCAACGAGCCAACCTCGAAGGGCCGGCCGCCGCGGTTCGCGCCGTCCGACCGGCGGAGGACCGCCTTGATCCGTGCCACGAGCGCGCGCGGGTTGAACGGCTTGGTCACGTAGTCGTCCGCGCCGAGCTCCAGCCCGACGATCGCATCGACGTCGTCATCCCGCGCCGTGAGCATGATCACCGGCGTGTCGCCACGCCGGCGAATCTCCCGGCAGACCTCGAATCCGTCGCGCTTCGGCAGCATCAGGTCGAGGATCACGAGGTCCGGCTCATGGCGTTGCTGCAGCGCGAGCGCCTGGTCGCCGTCGCCGGCCGCAATCACGCTCCAGCCCTCCTTCTCGAGGTACAGGCGGAGCAGGTCGACGATGTGCCGCTCGTCATCGACGACCAGGATCGATTTCACGGCCGCGAGTCTACGCGGGCCACCCGGCGCTTCCCCGCCGGGCCGCGCCGGTGCGTGTAAGGGCCGTGTAATCGCGAGGCGGGTCAGCGCCCGCCGGCCGCCGCCCGATTTCGTGGCCATCTTGTGCTCATGGAGGCCGGTTCGGGCGCGCTGCACACGTTTTGCACGTTCCTTCTGCGCTCGGTTCAGCATCGCCGTTCAGCACGATTCGGCGGTCGACGTCGCGCACGTCGGCGATGCCACCGGGGCGGGGTCATCTGCTGTGGACCTGCGCCGTGACGGCCGACCTCCCGACGTTGCTTCACCGTTGCCGCAAGCAACGCGCATAACCTCCTGCGGGCGCCCGCAAGCGGCAGTCGTCGAGCGCGCCCGGCGGTAGCATCCGGGCAATGTTTGCCACCCTGCTCAGCGAGCTGCCGCGACCGGAAGGCGCGGCGACGGACGACGATGCCGTGATCGCGGCCGTACGCGCGCAGGAGGCGGCGGGCCTCGAGCCGCTCACGGACGGGCGGTTGCGCGACCCCGCGTTCGATGCCGTTCTCGACGGGCTGCTGGGCTTGACCGAGCCGGCCGACGTCCTCGGAGCCTGGGCCTTCGCCGCGAGCTATACGGAGCGCGCCGTCAAGCAGGCGCTGCCCGGGCCGTACAGTGCCGGCTGGATCGCGGCGCCCGATGGCGACGGCGGTGACCGCGCGGATGCGACCCGACGCGCCGCGGCAGGCCTGCACGAGCTTGTCCGCGCCCTCGCGGCTGCGGGCTGCCCGCTCGTCGAGATCGAGGAGACGGAGGCCCACCGGATCGGATCGGACGAGACGGAGCGCGCCCTGTACCTCGAGGCGCACCAGCGGCTGACCGATGGCATCGAGGGAACGCACCTCAGCCTGTCGATCGCGGGTGGAGCGGCCGACCAGGCAGGCGTCGAGACCATCCTCGGCGCCCCGTATGCGAGCCTCGCGCTCGACCTGATCGCCGGCCCTGACAACTGGAACCTCGCCACGCGGGCGCCGGGGGATCGCGGGATCGTCGTCGGGGCGCTGTCCGCGCGGAGCGTGGCAGAGCCGAAGGAGATCCTGCTATGGGGCGCGCACTACGCCGCCACGACCGGGGGGCGCGGCATCGACCGCGTCGGCCTCGGATCGGCCGGCTCCTGGGCCAGCCTTCCGTGGGCGGAGGCAGAGCGCCGGATGCGTGCCCTCGGGGAGGGCGCCCGCCTCGCTTCGATGCCGCCCAGCGAGGAGCTGCGCCGGTCCCTCGACCCCCGCGCGGTGAGCGCCCGTCGCGCCGCGCTCGGCCACGGGCCGCCGGGGCGCCCCCCGCGTTGATAGGCTTCGCGCTCCCATGACGAACACCTTCTGGCACGGCTTCGCGGACATGCACGTGATCAAGGACCGGGAGGTCGTGATCACGTCGGGCGACGGCGCCGAGATCGTCGACACGAAGGGCAATCGGTACATCGACGCGACCGCGGCCCTCTGGTATTGCAACGCGGGCTACGGGCGGAAGGAGATCGCCGACGCGGTCGCCGACCAGCTCACGAAGCTCCATGCGTACTCTTCGTTCGGGGCGTACACCTCGGACGCGACCCTGCAGCTCTCGGATCGGCTCGCTGCGATGGCGCCCATGCGGAATGCCGTCGTGTACTTGGCCTCGGGCGGCTCGGACGCGATCGATACCGCGGGCAAGCTCGCGCGCCGCTACTGGGACGTGGTCGGCAAGCCCCAGAAGACCCTGCTCGTGTCGCGCGAGCACAGCTACCACGGCATGCACGCGCTCGGCACGTCGCTCGTCGGGATGCCGGGCATGCGGAGTGGCTACGGCGGGGGCGGCGAGCCGTTCGTCGACGAGGTCGTCCGCGTCGGCGCGTTCGATGTCGACGGCGTCGCCCGACTCTTCGAGCAGCGCGGGACCGAGATCGCGGCGTTCTTCGGCGAGCCGGTGATCGGCGCCGGCGGGGTGTACCCGCCGCCCGACGGGTACTGGGACCAGATCGGCGCCCTGTGCCGGCAGCACGACATCCTGCTGGTCGCGGACGAGGTCATCACCGGGTTCGGCCGGACCGGGCACTGGTGGGGCTCGCAGCGCTACGGGATCGAGCCCGACATGATCACGTTCGCCAAGGGCGTCACCTCCGGCTACATGCCCCTCGGCGGCGTGCTGGTCGGCGAGCGCATCCGCGCGCCGTTCTGGGACGAACCCGTCGCCGGCGCGGTGTTCCGCCACGGCTACACCTACACCGGCCACGCCGGCGTCGCGGCCGCCGCGATGGCGAACCTGGACATCCTCGAGCGCGAGCGGCTCGTCGAGCGCGTGGCAACCCTCGAGCCCGTGCTGGACGCGGCGGTCCGCCGCCTCGCCGGCGCGCCCGGCGTCGGCGAGATCCGCACCGTGGGCCTGACCGCCGCGGTCGCGCTCAAGCCCGAGGTCCTCGAAACGGACGCCACCGCGATCGACAAGGTCGTCGCCGCGTGCCTCCATCACGGCGTCGCAAGTCGTGTGCTGCGCGCGCATGCGGTCCACATCTCGCCGCCGTTCGTGATCAGCGAGGAGCAGATCGACGCGATGGTCGACGGGATCGGCAACGCCCTCGAGGACGTGGCCGCCGCGGGGGCGTGGGCCTGACGGTCCCCGGCATGGAGCACCTTCGACTCGAGGTCAACGGCGAAACGGTCGAGCTCGACGTCGAGCCGCGCCGGCTCCTCGTCGACGTCCTGCGCGACGACCTCGACCTGACCGGCACGAAGGTCGGCTGCGACACCTCGTCGTGTGGCACGTGCACCGTCCAGCTCGACGGCCGGGCCGTGAAGTCCTGCACGGTGCTGGCGGTCCAGGCGGACGGCTCGACCGTTCGAACGGTGGAATCGCTGGCAGCCGGCCCGGGCGCTGATGAGCTGCACCCGCTGCAGGCGGCGTTCGTCGAGCATCACGGGCTCCAGTGCGGCTTCTGCACCCCGGGCATGCTCATGACCGCGCTGGACCTGCTCGCGCGCGACCCGGACCCATCCGACGCGACGGTGCGCCACGCCATCCACGGCAACCTGTGCCGGTGCACGGGCTATCAGTCGATCGTGACCTCGATCCGCGAGGGCGCCGCCGTCATGCGCGGCGAGGCGCCGCGCTCCTGGACCGAGGCCCACGAGGCGCCGCGGCCGTGATCCCGGCACCGTTCGAGTACGCCCGTCCGTCGAGCCTCGACGAGGCGCTGGAGCTCGTCGCCGGCGCCGATCCCTCGATCCGCGTGCTCGCCGGCGGCCAGAGCCTGATCCCGCTGATGAAGCTGCGGCTCGCGCGCCCGCAGCGGCTCATCGACGTCGGCCGCCTCGACGGGCTCCGCGGGGTCCGGGAGCTGCCGGGCGGCGCGCTCGGGATCGGCGCGATGACGACGTGGGCTGCGCTGCTCGCGGACGCTCGCGTGACCGCCCACGGCGCCCTTGCCGATGTCCTGCCGATGATCGGCGACGTGCAGGTGCGCAACCGGGGCACGATCGGCGGCAGCCTCGCCCACGCGGATCCGGCGAGCGACATCGCCGCGCCGGCGCTCGCGCTCGGGTTCGAGGTCGTGGCCCGCTCCGCGGCTCGCGACGAGCGGATCCTCCCGGTGACGGAGCTGTTCACGGGACCGTTCATGACGAGCCTCGCACCGGACGAGATCCTGGTCGAGATCCGGGTCCCGGCGGCGCCCGCGGGGAGCGCCTCGGCGTATCGCGCCCTGCCGCAGCCCGCGTCCGGCTACCCGATCGCGGGCGTTGCGGTCGTGCTCGGTTCGGGCAGCGCAGCCATCGCCGTCACCGGGGTGGGGGAGCAGCCGTACCGCGCCACGGAGGTGGAGCAGGCCGTGGCGGCCGGCACGGCCGTGGAGGATGCGATCGCGACCATCACGACCGGCCAGCGGGTCAACGCGGACATCCACGCCGATCGCGAGTACCGCGCGGCGATGGCGGCCGTCATGGCGCGAAGGGCCCATGCGCTTGCGTCGAGTAGACTCGGCGCTCCATGACAACTCATTCGACATCGAACGATCTCACCACCACCGGCG
>DASSHR010000057.1:0-11146 GCA_035692745.1 Candidatus Limnocylindrales bacterium
GTACGGCGGCTCGTGCTACCTCAAC
The DNA here is from genome assembly GCA_035692745.1 of Candidatus Limnocylindrales bacterium. Lineage (GTDB taxonomy): Bacteria > Chloroflexota > Limnocylindria > Limnocylindrales > CSP1-4 > UBA5189. The sequence continues at coordinate 26 of DASSHR010000057.1, forward strand.
AACGCCGCGGTCGCGGCCGAGGCGCTCCGGCGCGGCGGCCACGATCGGGTCGCGGTCGTCGACGTCGACGCGCACCACGGCAACGGCACCGCGTCGATCTTCTACGACCGCGCCGATGTCTTCTACGGGTCCGTGCACATCGACCCGGGCGCCGGCTGGTTCCCGCACGTCGTCGGGTTCGCGGACGAGAGGGGCTCGGGGGCAGGGGTCGGGGCCACGCTCAACGTGCCGCTGGCCCCCGAGACGGGCGATGCGCCCTGGCTCGCGGGTGTCAGCCGCCTTGCCGACGCCGTTTCGGCGCACGGCGCGACCGCGCTGGTCGTGTCGCTCGGGGTGGATGCCGCGGTCGACGACCCGAACTCACCCCTGCTTGTCACGCGGGATGGCTACGCGGGCGCCGGCAAGGCGCTGCAGTCGCTCGGACTCCCGACGGTCCTCGTGCAGGAAGGCGGCTACCACCTTCCGACGCTTGGCGGACTGGTTGCCGCGTTCGTGGAACCGTTCGCCTAGCCGGCGCGACCCCATGTCGTCGTGGCCGCGGAGCCGCCGGCGAGCTCAGTCCCTGTGGCAGTACTGGTTGTCCGGGTTTGCCGTGCAGTCGATGAAATCCCACGGGTAGCCGCAATCGACGGCGGCCACGTACGCGCTCACTGGGCCCAAGCCCAGACTCTTCGCCATCGCATGGGAGATGTGGTACGTCCGGCCGGTGATCGCCTTGACGATGCCCTGGGCGTCGACCACCACGACCTCCGCGCCAGATCGGCGTCCGGAGTAACCACTGGGCCACATCACGGTCAGGCCGCCAAAGGTGGTTCCATGCTCGGGATCGGCGCGCAGCACCTCCGTCGACCCGGTCTCTCCACCGGCGAAGCAGGCCACCTCGTCCGTGAGGAGCGGCACGCTCTCGCCGAATGCGCCACAGCCAGCGAGCAGCAGGCAGAGCCCTGCGGTCCCGGCCAGGCGAATCAACCAGCCCGTCACCGGGAAGCACGCGACCGCTGCATCATCCACATGCCCTGCTAGAGCGCTGCCAGGAACCGATAGACGGCTGCCGCCCTGGCGTACGAGGCAGCGAGGCGATCGGGAAGGTCAGCGGACAGGACGTCCTCGTCCGAAAGGCGCTTGCCGAAGACGACATCCTTCCAGCGGAACATGTCCGCGAGGGGGTGATCCTTCGGGAAACCGGGCGGGACGCGCTGGAGGTGCTCGTGGGCCTCGGGTCCGCCCCACTCGGCGACGAAGGCCGGCTCGTAGAGCGCAGCGCGGACGGTCTCGGGCTCCTCGAGGACGGTCCGACGGAATGCGTCGAGCTTGTCCTTCGCCATCCGCCACATGCCGCCGCCGGCGTACATCTCGCCCGGCTGGAAGTGGAAGTAGCCGCCGTTGCCGTGCGCCCGCTCGTCGTGCCCGCCACCGGCCTCGACGTCCGCGCCGCCCGAGCCGCCTGAGCCGCCCGAACCGCCGGTCCACGGGAAGGTCGCGCCCAAGTGCGTCTTGTACGGCGCCTTGTCCTTGCTGAAGCGAACGTCACGATAGATCCGGAACGGCGAGCGCTTCGGGTCGGCGAGCATCGGGACGCCGTGCGCCACGAACGCGTCCGCCAGCGCCGCGATCATCGCCTCCATGGGCTCCTTGAGGAGCCGTTCGAAGTCCGCCTTGCGGGGCTGGAACCACGCTCGGTCGTTGTTCTGGGCGAGATCCGCCATGAACTGGATGGCGTCGGGCGTGAACCCGGTGAAGGTCGACATGCCGGCGAGTCTATGTCCGCTCGATCACCCGCGGCTTATCAGATCCAGTTCGGCTTGATGATCTCGGAATCGAGCTTGAACAGGCCCTTCTTGAGCGGGTCGTCGATGAGTCCCTTGTATTGGGCCGCCGCCGGATGCGTCTCGAATGCCTTGTCGATGGCCTCGAGATGGCGCTTGAGCTGCGTCCGGGTCAGCGTCTCCCAATTCGGAGGTGCGACACCGAGCGCGTCGTACGCCGGCTTGAGGCGATCACCGAACGTCTCGCCGAACCGTTTCGCGATCTGCTTCCAATGGCGCAGGCGAAGCACGATCGGGATCACGTGGGTCGTGACGTTCTCCTTGACCTCCCGGCGCACGCCCGGGTGTGCCTCGACCTCCTGCAATTTCGTGTAGAAGCTGTCGAGCACGGCCCTGTCGACCTCGTGCTCGCCGAAGTAGTAGGGCGCGACCAGCTCGCGACCGCCGCGTGACACCTCGGCGAGCAGCGGTCCCGCCGCCGCCTGCGCGGGGTCGCCGACGATGAAGCCCTTCTCACGCGTCCACAGCGCATTGCTCCCGCGCTTCTCACCCTTCGTGGGAGTCCTGGCGCCTTCCGTTGCGCCCGCCCAGGTCGCGATGTGGCCCACCGAGCCCTGATCGGCGCTCGGTGAATAGCCGCCGTACGACCAGACCGACTGCAGGTTCGGAAACGCCTTCTTCACGATCTCCACCGCGTTGATCGAGAAGCAGGCGGAGAACATGATGTCCTGGACCTGCGCGGCTGCCTTCGGGAACAGCCGGGCGAGGCCGCCGAGATCGCGGTCGACGACCATGATCCCGGGCTTGCTCTCGTCCGCTTCCTGCGACTCGCCCCACAGCCGGACGCCGTCGCTGTGACCGGACATGACAAGTCGGTCGATGATGAGCTGGCCCTTCTCCGCCCGGTTCATCCAGCGCATCAGCTCCGCCAGCTGCTCGCGGAAGTTCTTGTCGGCCGCCTTGAACATGAGCATCGCGTTCATCACCCGAACCAGGTCGGATGGACCCCAGCCGAGCTCCTTCGTGATGAACTCGCCGATCGCCGGGTCCTCCTGGAGCTGCTTCTCCATCGCCGGGTCGTTGAACGACGTGAGCACCTCTTGCTTGCTCGCCTTCTTCAGGCCGGCAGCTTCCCTGGTCGCACCCGGGTTGAGCCCGACGAAGCCGGTCACATGCTTCGGCGCGGCCGGGTCGGCACCGGCGATCACGTCAGGTGGCGGCGGCGCGGCGCGCTTGTCGTCGCCCGGCGCCCGCTGCACGGATGCGAGGGCGCTGCGCACGGCCCGATTGCCGGCGAGGCGCTGCAGCTCGAGCACCCGGCCGACGAGGTCACCCGCGCCCCCGACCGCCTCTGCGCGTGTCGGAGCCACCGCGGGAACGGCCACCACGCGCTGCGTCGCGAGCCCTCGATCCCAGGCGTGCACCGTCATCGGTCGGCCCTCCGGTCCACGATTGGAAGCATCCTGTCGGCCCGGGCAGGCGTCAACGCTCCGGACCCTTCCCTGCCCGATCGGGCAACCGCTGCGTCGTGGCAGTGTCGCGCGCGGGCGCGTAGGCTGCGCCCAGAACGTCGACCGCGGCTCTGCCCCCGAGGGCCCGCGCATCCAGCCGGAGGACTCCAGATGTCGGAGCGAGTTGCCCTTCTCGTCGGCACCCGCAAGGGCCTGTTCGTGCTCGACGGCGATGCCGATCGTGACGAGTGGGCCGTCCGCGGCCCGCTGTGCGACGGCTGGCCGATCCACGACGCCATCTACGACAAGGCCGCGGGCGCGATCTATGCCGGAGGCGGCAGCAACTGGTACGGCCCGGCGGTGTGGCGCAGCGACGATCTCGGCGAGACCTGGTCGCACTCGAGCGAGGGCATCACCTACGGCGACGACGCCGAGAAGGTCGCCACGATCTGGAGCCTGGCGACGGGCCCTGGCGACGCGATGTACGCCGGTGTCGAACCGGCCGGGCTGTTTCGCAGCGCGGACGGCGGCTCCACCTGGGCGCACGTCGAAGGGCTCACGAACCATCCGAGCCGCCCCGAGTGGCAGCCCGGCAATGGCGGGCTGATCCTCCACTCGATCGTGCCGTCGCGTGAGGACGCGGATCGCGTCTGGGTCGGGATCTCGTCGGTGGGGGCGTTCGAGACCGCCGATGGCGGCCGATCGTGGGCGACGCGCAACAAGGGCGTCCGAGCCGGGTTCATGCCCGAGGGCCAGCAGTACCCCGAGTTCGGGCAGTGCGTCCACAAGCTGGTGATGGCCGCCGACGGGGGCGAGCACCTGTACCAGCAGAACCACTGCGGCGTGTACCGCTCCAGCGATGGCGGCAAGCAGTGGGAGGAGGTCACCGCGAACGGGCTCCCGACCGAGTTCGGCTTCGTCATGGGTGCCCATCCGCGTGACCCGAAGACCGCCTGGACCATTCCGCTCACGGAGCCCCAGGACGGCCGCATGATGGTCGAGGGGCACGCCGCGGTGTGGCGCACCAATGACGGCGGCGACAGCTGGGTCCGCAGCGACGACGGCCTGCCGCGGCACGACGCGTACGTGGGCGTGCTCCGCGAGGCGATGGCGGTCGACTCGCTCGATCCCGCCGGCGTCTACTTCGGGACGAGCACGGGCCAGCTCTACGGCAGTCGAGACGAGGGCCGAACCTGGAAGCTGATCGCCGACAACCTGCCGGCCATCTGGTCGGTCGAGGCGGCGGTCCTCGACTGACGCCCGGCGCCGTGGCCCTGGTCCACCTCCCGCGCTCGCTCGTGGCGCTCTTCCCGGGGACGCCCCGGCGGCTCGAGGCGTCCGGCGCCACCGTGGCCGACGTCATCGCCGACCTCGACGCGCAGGTGCCCGGTATCCGCAACCGGATCCTCGATGCCGGACCGATGATCCGGACGCACATCAACGTGTTCGTCGCCGGGCAGCGCGCGACACTCACGACCGAGGTGCCCAGCGGCGCGGACGTCCATGTCATCCCGGCCGTCTCGGGCGGCTGAGCGAACGAGGGAGGGCCGAGTGGAGGAACGGTTCGTCGCCATGCCGGCGGAGGCGCCGCCTGGTGCCCCGGCGATCGAGGCCGAAGGCGAGGCCGGCCCGCTCTCCGACCCGCGCACCCTCCAGATCCTCGCGACGGAGCACTGGGCGCTGCTCGCCGGACGGTCGCTCGTCTACAACGAGGCGTTCTCGCGCGCGGGCATGTTCCTTTCGTTCCTGTCCGCGACGCTCGTCGCCCTCGGGTTGATCGCGACGGTGGCCGGATTCAACGACGGCTTCCTGATGATCGCCGCGGTGCTGCTCGCGATCGACGTGTTCATCGGCTTCGCGAGCCTCGGCCGCATCGCGTCCGCCAGCGCGGAGGACATCCGCTTCCTGCAGGGCATGAACCGCATCCGGCACGCCTACGTCGAGATGGTGCCGGGCACTGCCCCGTACTTCATGAGCGGCCACCACGACGACCCGGAGACGGTCATCTCGATGTACGGCCCCGTGCTCACGACGCCCTGGCGGCAGATGGTCCACGGGTTCACCACCACCCCCGGCATGATCGGCGTGATCACGTGCGCCGTCGCCGCGGCGCTCGGCGCGGTGCTGGTGATGCTCACGACCCACGAGCCGCCCCTCGCCGGCATCGTCGGGGTCATCGCCTTCATCGTGCTGAACGCCGCGCTCATCGCCATGGTTTCGGGCAACATCCGGCGGTTCTGGAGCGGGATGGAGATGCTGTTCCCGAGGGACACCAACAAGTCGTAGGTGGGCGGCCCCGAGCTGGATCGCGGCGCCCTACAGCTCCTTGCCGAAGGGCCGCGACGGGCTGGCGGTGTAGCCGCGTGCTTTCCAGAAGCCCTGGCCGTCCTCGTTCGCGTCCCGAACATGCGCGTTCACCTTGGTCGCGCCGAGCACGGCGAGCGCGCCTTCGATCTGATCCAGCAGGCGCCCCGCGATCCCCCGCCCTCGGTGGGTCTTCGCCGTGGCCACGTGATAGATCCAGCCGCGGCGGCCGTCCCAACCGCCGAGCGCGGACGCCACGATCTGCGTGCCCTCCACCGCAACCAGCACGAGGCCCGGGTTCCGCCGTGCCATGCGGGCCAGGCTTCGGTCGTCGTCACCGACGCTGGTGAAGCCCGCTTCCTTCCAGAGGCGCCGTAGCGCATCGCCATCGGTGCCGCGCAGCTCGCGGATCAAGACGGGCCGCGCCGCCCTGGTTGCGGCCTTCGCCGCGGGCTTGGGCGACGGCGTTCGGCGCGACTCGGAGGCGTCGGGCGCCGTCGCGCGCGACTCGACCCTCTTCGGCCGCGTCGTGCGCGTGGCGGCTTTCGCAGGCCGCGCTGATCGCTCCTTCGTCTCGCCGTCGTCGTCCTGTTCGGTCGGTGCCCGAACGAGCGTGAGCTTCGGCGGACGCGGTGCCGGGGCGCCGCCCGCCCGTGCCTCCGCCATGGCGGCTTTCGCATCGTCCAGGGTCGTGAAGGGGCCACGCGTGAGCGGCAGGCCAAGGCCGTCGGTCTGCTGGGCGTCGAGCACCATCCAGCCGCTCGAGGATTGCTCAACGGTGAACCGCTCGTCGACCGACCGGTACGTGCCGGCGCGCTCGCGCTTGAGCGCGTCCGGGGCGGGCTCCGGCTTCGACTTCGGCACGGCGAGAGCCTAGTACGATCGCGCCGTGGATGACCCCGAGCTGAACCCGCGAGAAGCCGCCCGCGCCAAGCGCCGCGATCGGGACGCCGCCGCAGAGGACAAGGCACTCATGCAACCCGGCATGGGCAAGGTGTTCAAGCAGATCCAGGATGCGCAGGCGAAGGCCGCCCACGAGCCTCCGAAGCGGCGACGCAGGAAGCGCAGCCCCTAGCGGCGCCAGCCCCGACGCGGCTCCTGCGGCTCCTCGGTCTCGGGGTTGATCAGCCTGTCGATGTCGGCGCGAAAGGCCTCGGCCTCGGGCTTGTCGCGCAGCCACACGAGGTAGCCGCGATCCCGACGCGCAATCTCGCCGATCGACCAGCCGTCGTAGATCCCGAACTCGAGCTTCGGCCCGGACGGTCGCCCGGGCGCCGGTCCCATCGCCCCGGTCCAGAACGGTCGGTTCGGATCGTCGCCGTAGGGCGAATCGCTCGTGGACGCGGCCGAAGCCGTCGAGCCGGTCGAGACGTCGTAGGCCTGCCGGCGCCCCGGATCCTTCAGGATCTCCCACGCCTCGTTGAGCTCACGCATGCCGTCGAGGCCGCGCAGCCCGACGAGGTCCGGATGGAGCCGCCGCGCTCGCTCGACGTACGCCGCACGGATCTGGCGCGTCGATGCGGCTCGAGGCACGTGCAGCACCTCGTACGGATCGCGGTCGCTCACGGGCGGCTGTCCACACCCTCCCAGCGACGATCGACAACGAGATGGAGGAGGCTCGGCTTGTCGGCGACCAGGGCCTGGCGGAGCGCCGGCTCGAATCCGGCGTCGTCCTCGACGCGCACGCCGCGAGCGCCCATCGACCGGGCTGCCGCAGCGAAGTCGATCGGGCCGAGCTCGGTTGCGACCGCCGCGCCACCTGGCCGCCGCTCCTGGTAGGTCCGGATCATCCCGTACGCCTGGTTGTCGAACACGAGGATGATCGTGCGCAGCCCGAACCGCACCGCCGTCTCGATCTCGGCGAGGGTCATGCCGAGGCCGCCGTCCCCGACGAGCGCCACGACGGCGCGGTCGCGATGCACGAGCCCGGCGGCGATCGCCGCGGGCAGCCCGTAGCCCATCGCGCCCGAGGTCGGGCCGAGGAACGTGCCCGGACGTCGGAAGCGAAAGCCCCGTGCGGCCCAGCCACCGAAGCTGCCCGCATCCGTGGTGAGGATGCCGTCATCGGGCAGGAGCTGGCGGAGCGTCGCCATCACCTTGCCGGGATGGACGCCGGGGCCCGACCACGGATGGGCGTCGACGACGGTGGCCGCCTCCCAGGCGGCGCGATCCTCGCCATTGCGCGCCGAGCGGGCATCCGCGGAGGCGGCATCGAGCACGCCGCGCGATTCGAGGCGTTGCACGGCCGCGCGGAGGAAGAGGCGCGCGTCGCTCGTGACCGAGATCGACGGCGGCGGCGTGCCGGGTGCGGGTGCGGCGGGCGCGATGTCGACCTGCGCCCAGCGGGTCCTGGCGGCGGGGATGGTCCAGCCGGACGAGGTGATCTCGCCGAGCCGGCATCCGACGACGAGCAATGCGTCGGCGGCCGCGAGGCGCTCCCGCACCGTGCTCGGCGAGCCGTATCCCGTCATGCCGAGGTACAGCGGGTGGTCGTTCGAGATGACGTCGCCACGCCGCCACGACGCGATCACGGGCACACGGAGCAGCTCCGCAAGCCGGACGAGATCGTTCGACGTTCGAGCGCGCAGGACCCCGGCCCCGGCGAGGATCACCGGGCGCTCGGCACAGGCGAGCAGCTGCAGCACGTCACGAACCTGGTCGTCCGTGGGGCGCGGCGGTGGCACGCGACTCAGGACCGGCTGCTCCTCGGGCTGGACGAGCTCGTCGAGCAGGTCCTCGGCCACGGACAGCACCACGGGGCCCGGGCGGCCGTTGACCGCCTGATCGACGGCATCGACGGCAGCCTGCACGGCCGACGCGACGTCGGTCGGCTCGGCCGCCCACTTGGCGAGCCCGCCGATCGTGGTCGTGACGTCGATCTCCTGGAACCCTTCGCGGCCCCGGGATGCCCGTTCGACCTGGCCGATGAAGGCGAACATCGGGCTCGAGTCCGAGAACGCGGTGTGGATTCCGATCGCCAGGTTGGACCCACCGACGGCGCGCGTGCCGATGGCCGCCGCGGGCCGGCCGGTCAGCTGGGCGTGCGCCTCGGCCATGAACGCCGCGGCACCCTCGTGGCGGGTCGCGACCACGTTGATGCCCGCGGCCTCGAGGCCCTCGAGCAGGCCCAGGAAGCTCTCGCCGGGCACCGTGAAGGCCCAGCGGACGCCGGCGCGGCGAATCGTGTCGGCGAACATGCGCCCGACCGACACGGGCTCCGCCGGCGCGGCCGGCTCGGGCTCGGGCTCGGGCTCCGGGGCGGCCGTGGGCTCCTCGGGCTCCGCGGCCGGCGTGTCGACGAAACCGTCGGTATCGAGCGCCTCCATCTCCGTCGACTCGCTCATCCGAGCACCGGCGATGGCAACGTCGTGATCACGAGGCTCACGATCAGCAGCATGACGACGAGGACGATGACCACCCGGGCGAGGAGCGACGGGCGGGTGTCGATCGGGTCCATGGCCGGCTCAGCGGTAGTTCTCGAACTGCAGCTCGACGGTCTCGTCGAGCCCGCGCAGCCGGGTGATGACCTTCTGGAGCTCGTCCTTGCTCTTGCCGGATACGCGGACGGCATCGCCCTGGATCTGCGACTTCACCTTCGGGAACTCGTCGCGGATGAGCTTCGTGAGCTTCTTCGCCAGGTCCTCGGGCAGGCCGTGCCGGAGCGTGATCTTCTGGCGGACCTTGTTGCCGCCCGCCTGCTCGACGGTGCCCCACTCGAAGATCTTGAGCGAGAGGTTGCGCCGGACCGCCTTGGAGAGGATCAGGTCCTTGATCGCCGCAGCGCGGTACTCGTCGTCGGTGACGAGGGTCAGCTCATCCTTGCCCTGCTCGAGGTCGACGGTGGCGCCGCGGAAGTCGTACCGCTGGCTCGCCTCGCGACGGACCTGGTCGAGCGCGTTGCGCAGCTCCATGGCATCGAACTCGCTGACGACGTCGAACGAGACTTCACCACTCACGAGTCCATTGCCTCCTGGGCCGGCGCGGCAGATGCCCACACCGGAGCTGCGGTTGGTGTCGGGCGCCAGTATGCCTGTTCGGGCACGTTCGGCAATGGGCGGTCCGATCAGGACCCTTGGAGCGTCTCGAGCAGCAGCTCCGCGATCCGATAGCTCCGACCGCCACCCATGACGAGCACGGCGTCACCGTCACGGACCTCGCGGGCCAGCCAGGCGGCGGTGGCCTCCACGGATCCGGGCGCGAACGCGGTCATGCCCGGCCGGCGCGTCCGGACCGCGGCGGCCAGGGCGCCCGGCGAGGTGATCAGGGTGTCCGGATCGCGACTCGCCCAGATGTCCGCGATTGCGACGGCGTCCGCCTCCGCGAGGGCGTCCGCGAAGGCATCGAGCATCGCGGCGGTGCGATGAAACGTGAGCGGCTCGTAGACGGCCCAGATGCGGCGGCCCGGTTCGCGCTCGCGAATGGCCGCCAGCGTCGCGCGGATCGCGGTGGGGTGATGGCCGTAGTCGTCGTACACGGCGACGCCGCGCGCCTCGCCCTTGCGTTCCAGTCGCCGGCCGATGCCCGGAAACGAGCCGAGCGCCCAGAGCAGCCGGTCCGCATCCGTGCGCCGGTCCGGATCCCCACCGCCCGCGAGCGCGCGTGCGGCACCGAGCGCGGCGAGCGCGTTGCCGACGTTGTGATCGCCCACCGTGGGCAGGTGGACGCGCCGCGAGCCATCCGCGACGCCCTCGATGTCGACGATCGTGCCCGCCGGGGTCCGCTCGACGATCTCGGCGCTGATCTGCTCGTCGACCACCACCGATGGGGCCGCGGCGGCCGGCGCGTTCGCACCCGCGCCGATCGACCGCATGGCGGCTCCAGCGGCGGCAGGGACGGCGCCGCTGCCCGTCGAATAGCCCGTGACCGGGCCGGTGCGCGTGCCCCGTCGCTCGAGGTGCGCCAGGAGCTCGCGCACGCCGGCATCGTCCAGGTTCGCGACGATCGTCGCGGCGGGCACCCGCTCCAGCCATGCCGCGAAGGCCTCGATGACCGCGGCGCGATCCGCGAAGACGTCGGGATGGTCCCACTCGACCGTGGTCACGATCGCCACGGAGGGCCGGTACGGATCGAAGTTGCCCGCGTACTCGTCCGCCTCGATCACGAACGGCGTGCCCTGACCCAGGCGTGCCGTCGCGGGCACGCCGCCCGTGAGCGATGCCGGCAGGAGCGCGCCGACGAACGCCGACGGATCCTCGCCGGTCTCGGCGAGCAGCCAGGTGAGCCAGCCCGCGGTCGTGCTCTTGCCGTGCGTGCCGGCCACCGCGGCCACGGCGCGACCACTCGCCGCATCGGAGACGACCTGCTGCCACGATCCGACCGGGATGCCGGCCGCGCGCGCCGCCTGCAGCTCCGGGTGGTCGGGCGAGATGGCCGTCAGCGCCTTCGTGACCGCGAGCCGGTCCGGTGGCGGCGTCACGCCCACGTGGGCCGGGTTGTGCGACCACTCGATCGGGATGCGCGCTGCCTCGAGCGCCCGGGTGTAGGGCGACGGGCCGCCCGGATCGCAGCCGGTCACGACCGCGCCCGCGGCCTTCGCCAGCAGCGCAGCCGCCGACGCACCGGCCCCCGCGATCCCGAGGATGTGGATCCGCTCGCCAGGC
>DASSHR010000058.1:0-1728 GCA_035692745.1 Candidatus Limnocylindrales bacterium
GTCCCGGTGGTCACAGATCCTACATCATAACAGAGCAGAGCAAAGGCCCAATCACAGCATACTCCGTCTAAGCGAAGCCGGCCCTTGGGCGAAACCGACCCCGCCGTATCCAACCACCATCGGAAAATATATATATATATATACATATCATATAATAGGCATGAGTAAGCCGGCCCGGGAACCGGCGAAATGGAAATATAGTGGCACGAGTAGAGCAGAGCGAAGTGTATATACAAAATCATCATTTTTTTTCAAACTTGGATATAAAATCACATTTGGGTGTCATTAGGACAAGTTGTTCCCTTAAGGTCCATTCTTGGAAAATAAACATATTTCCGAATTTGAGTTAGATTACCAAATCATAATTGGAATTATTCTCACTTGTGTCAAAATGTTCATACTTGGAGAAGACATGTATTATTGATGCACCATATTTATTTTTGAAGATCAACATTGATGCTTATTAGCTAACTTAGTTCAAATTTTCGCAAACTTACATTTTTCCTTAGCAAATTTCAGAAAGAATTAAGTTACCTGGATTTCCAAAATATGAGAAAGATTGGGTATTTAAGTCTAAGAAACTTAGTCTACTACTTAGTTATGCATTCATATATCCAGGTTTTACTACAATTCTATTTAGTATTTTCTTGGAGACTTGGAGTAATAGGATTGGTTGTTTAATACCAAACTTTACTTTAAGCATTTCTCAAGAACAAAGACTTTTCTTGCAGCAAATTGTTCAAATTTGGGAGCACAATATCTATGTTAGAACCCACATTTTGGTACGTTGGATTAATTATGAGCCAAGAACCCCTGTTGTGATTTTCTGGAAAATTCAGAGATTATGTGCCAACTTTCTAACAGTTTTGGAAACCAGGATAATATTGTAGATACAATTTTGCGTAAAACAAATATTCAAGGTTTCAAGTATTGGACTAGAATACGTTTATGGTTATCTTGATAAGGGAATGGTGTTACAAGCGTAATTAAATGGGATGCTTGCGAGATTTGTTATTATATGTGTATATTCCTTGGTTCCATAAGAATAATTAGCAAACATTTGGATGGATGATGGAATAATTCTCATCAAAGTGAGTTAAGGTTTTAGAAACTTATATGTGTGGGATTTAGATTGGAGAAATTCTTTTGTGGGACCATGTAACACTTGTATTATTAATATACATTGGGAAGAAGATGTTGGGGATTATTATTATTATTCTTTGAATGCAATACATATGTTCACAAATTCATGCAAGATAACATGCAAAACGTTCAAGAAAATTCTAGACCTCCTAATACGCTATCGATTGGAAAATTTAGATTGAAGATTTAAATCGGAACAAGTGTAGGAGGTGTATGTATTTTAATTAAGTGTTTTAATTGGTGCAAGGGCAAAATGGTCCTTTTTATTAGTTAAGTGATATATATGTATGCAAGGATGGAGGACTTAGTCATTTTCTTATTCATCTTCATTCATCTCTTCAAGAAAGTTCAAGAAAAACCTTGAAACCTCCCTCAACTCCACTCCAATCCATTATACCTCTACATATACTTGCAAAACGAGTTCAAGAACATAATCACCATCCAAAATCCTCCAAGAAACCAAGAAAAAAGGGCTAAGAAAGCCAAAAACACATTCTGTGAATAGTAACCCAGAAAACGGGTTACTGTAGCAATACGAAAAAATTAAAGTTTTTGATCTTTCTTCTGATTTCAAGCCTTCTAGTG
>DASSHR010000059.1:0-2027 GCA_035692745.1 Candidatus Limnocylindrales bacterium
GGCGCCTCGCCGATCCCCTTCGCGCCGAGCGGGCCGTCGGGCGCCGGCACCTCGACGGAGGTCGCGGCGAGCCGGCCGACGTCCTCGGCGCGCGGCATCGGGTAGTCGAGGAACGTGCCGCTCAGCAGCTGCCCGTTCGAATCGTGGACGAGCTGCTCCAGCGTGGCCCAGCCGATCCCCTGCGCCGCCGCGCCATGCTGCTGGCCCTCGACGAGCGCCTTATTGAGCACCCGACCGACGTCCTGCACGACGTGGTCCTCCAACACATCGATCTCGCCCGTCTCGCGATCGACGCGCACGCGGGCCACGTGGCCGGACACGGACGGCGCCATCGCCGGCCGGTCGCTGTTGCCATGCGCCTCGATCGGCTCCCGGCCGGCGCGGGCGTTGGCACGCACGATCTTCGCGATCGGGATGGCCTTCTCGGGGGTGCCGCGGGGCTGAACGGTGCCGTCCACGAGCTCGAGGTCGTCGACGGAGATCTCGAGCTGGAGCGCTGCCGCTTCCAGCAGGCGCTGGCCCACCGCTTCCGCGGCCTTCCGGATCGCGCGCCCGGCGGAGTACGTGATCGTCGAGCCGCCGCTGCCGGGGGAAGCGGGCGCGGAATCCGTGTCGACCAGCTGCACCTGCACGGTGTCCGGCGCGACGCCGAGCGCTTCCGCGACGATTGCCTGGAACCCGCCCGCGACGCCCGACATGTCGGCGATGCCGGTCATCACCTGGATGCTGCCGTCCGCGGAAACCCGGCACGCCGCCGCGGCCGAGTTCGTCGCGCCGGGCCAATAGCCGAGGGCAACGCCCACGCCCTCGTCGACCTCGGTCTTCTCGCGGCCCTGCCAGGTTGGCGACGCCGCCAGCGCGTCAAGGACCGCCACGGCGCCATGGGCTGGCCAGGTGTCGCCATCGACCATCGTCGCGCCCTCGGCGATGAGGTTGCGGCGTCGAAGATCGATCGGATCGATGTCGAGCTCGACCGCGAGCTCGTCGATCAGCGTCTCGAGCGCAACCGCCATCGGTGGCGCGCTGGGCGCCCGATACGCGCCGACCCCGAAACGGTTCGTGCGCACGCCGTACGCCTTGACGTCCCATGCCTGCCACGCATACGGGCCGGCAACGAGGACGCCCGCGAGCGATTCGGCCGTTCCCTCCTCGTACGCGCCCGCGTCGGCGACGATCGTGGCCAGCAGGCCCGTGAACCGCCCGTCGGCGTCGGCGCCGATCCGGATCTCCGTCCCGAACGGCTGGCCCGGATTCGAGGCCGCGAAATCCTCCGTGCGCGTGACCGCGAGTCGGACGGGACGGCGCAGCTTCCACGCCGCCGCGGCCGCGAGGGAGTCGAACAGCGGCCACTTGCCGCCGAACCCGCCGCCGAGCGGCGTGCCGATCGCGCGCACCTCGTGCATTCCCAGGCCGAGCGCCTTCGCAATCTCGCCCCGCGACGTGAACGTCGCCTGCGTGGACGTCTCGATCACGAGCGTGCCGTCGGGGTCCACCCACGCCGTGCACGCCTGCGGCTCGAGGTAGCCCTGGTGGATCCACGAGGTCGAGAATGTGCCCATCTTGACCACGACCGACGCGCCGAGGACGCCGCGGACGTCGCCCTCGCGGTAGCGGTACCGCCCCGTCACGTTCTCCGACAGGACCTCCGCCTCGATCGAGTCGTCGCTGCCGCCACCGACGCCGGCATGCGTCTGGGCGTCCATGGCGCCGCCACGATCCCCTTCCTCGGCAAGGGCGACGCGGGCGAGCGGAGCCGCGACGTCCATCGCGGCCGCGGCATCGATGAGGACCGGCAGCGGCTCGTAGCGGACCTGGACGAGCTCCGCCGCGTCGCTGGCGGCATCCGGCGTGCGCGCGACGACCAGCGCGACCGGCTCGCCCGCGAAGACGACCTCACCGGAGGCGAGTGGCCGGCTGAACCGGTCGTGCCCCTCCCCGGTGAGCGGCAGGTCGGCAGCCGTGAGGACGGCGACGACGCCCGGCACGGCCGTTGCGGCGGTCGTGTCGATCGACGCGATCCGCGCGTG
>DASSHR010000060.1:0-11257 GCA_035692745.1 Candidatus Limnocylindrales bacterium
CGCCAGCAACGCGGACACGCTGTTGCTGCGTGCCACGCGGGCGGCCGACCTCGAGACCCCGATCGGCGCCTTCCTCCGCCTCGATGACGGCACGACCCCGGCGTACCTCCTCGAATCCGTCGAGGGCGGCGAGCGGCTCGGGCGGTACTCCTTCCTCGGCGTGGGGCCGCGTCGGCTGCTCGAGGTACGTGACGGCAAGGCCCGGATCCAGGACCGACCCGTCACCGTGGACCGGTACGACCCGGAGCTGCCGATCACGACCGTGGACGCACCCGACCCGCTGCTCGCGCTGCGCTCGTTCGTCCCGAAGCGGCGCGTCGAGCCGACCGAGGGCATGCCCCGGTTCACCGGCGGTGCGGTCGGTGCGCTGGGCTACGACGCGGTCTCGATCTTCGAGCCGCGCGTGCCGCTCCCGGACCGCGATCCCGTGGGCACGCCGACGGCGGCGTTCATCGAAACGGACCTCGTCCTCGTCTTCGACCACCTGACCCACACCATCTCGGCCATCGCCTCGCTGCATACGGACGCGCCAGACCTCGAGGGCCGTTACCGCATCGCCGAGGAGGCGATCTTCGACGCCCTCGAGCGAACGGCCCGGCCGTCCGCCGCGGAGCTCAATGGGGGCGCGGCACCGGCTGTCGCACCGAACGGCGGCGGGCTCGAGGCGAGCTCGAGCCTCGGGCGCGACGAGTACGTCCATGCGGTCGAGACGGCGAAGGACGCGATCGCCGCCGGCGAGGCGATCCAGGTCGTGCTGGCCCGTCGGCAGTCGTTCGACCTCCCCACGGACCCCGGCACCGGCCGCCCACTCGACGGCATCGGGCTGTACCGCAGCCTGCGTCGCGTCAACCCGAGCCCGTACCTGTTCTTCGTTCGCACGCCGTCGTTCGAGGTCGTGGGTGCGAGCCCGGAGCTCCTCGTCCAGGTCGATCGGGACAAGCTGACGACTCACCCCATCGCCGGCACCCGCCCCCGTGGCGCCTCGCCCGCCGAGGACGCGATCCTCGCCGAGCAGCTCCAGCGCGACCCCAAGGAGCGCGCGGAGCACGTGATGCTCGTCGACCTGGGGCGCAACGACCTCGGGCGCGTCGCGCGGCCGGGCACCGTGTCGGTGAGCAAGTACATGGACGTCGAGAAGTACTCGCACGTGCTCCATCTCGTGTCCCACGTGGAGGGCCGGCTGCGGCCGGACCTGGACGCGCTCGATGCCCTGCGCGCCGTGTTCCCGGCCGGCACGCTCAGCGGGGCACCCAAGGTGCGCGCGATGCAGCTGATCGCGGCCGCGGAGGGCGAGCGACGCGGGCTGTACGGCGGCGCCGTCGGGTACCTCGGCTACGACGGGAACATGGACACCGCGATCACGATCCGCTCCGCGGTGCTGCGCGAAGGCCGGGCGCACATCCACACCGGCGCGGGGATCGTCGCCGGCTCAGTGCCCGAGAAGGAGTTCGAGGAGACGGAGCACAAGGCCGCGGCGCTCCGGCGCGCCATCGAGGATGCCGTCGCGCCCGTCACGGCCCGCGCATCTGCGGCCGCGCGCGACGACGCGGCCCGGAAGGAAGCCGAGGCACGGACGTGATCCTCGTCATCGACAACTACGACAGCTTCACGTTCAACCTCGTCCAGGCCCTGCAGGCCGCGGGCGCCGACGTGCGCGTCGTCCGCAACGACGCGATCGACCGGGCGGGGATCGAAGGCCTTGCCGGGGACCCGGCCGCGAACCTCAACGGCATCGTCATCTCGCCCGGCCCGGGCGACCCGGACGATGCGGGCGTGTCGATGGACGCGGTTCGCGTCGCGGCGGACCGCGACATCCCGCTCCTCGGCGTGTGCCTGGGGATGCAGTCGATGGCCGCGGCGTACGGCGGCGCCATCGTGCGCGCCCCGACACTCGTCCACGGCGAGGCCGCCGAGGTCACCCATGACGGCGCGGGGCTGCTCGAGGGCATGCCGCCGGCGTTCATGGCCGCGCGCTACCACTCGCTGTGCGTCGATGCCGCGACGCTGCCCGCCGACTTCCGCATCACCGCGATGTCGGAGAGCGACCGCGTCGTGATGGGCATGCGCCACGTCTCGAAGCCGATGGAAGGCGTGCAGTTCCACCCCGAGAGCGTGCTGACGCCGGAAGGCCCGCACCTGCTCGCGAACTTCCTGCGCCTCGCCGGCGAGGGCGAGGCGTCGCGCCTCGACGAGGCGAGCGGCACCTTCGCGACGTCCGGCATGGCGGAGCGCCCGGCATGAGCGACGCGGTTCGCGCGGCCCTCGCCTCGATCGTCGAGGGCGGCACGCTGACGATGCCCGAGGCGCACGCGGCGATGGGCGCGGTGATGGACGGCGAGGCCACGCCGGCGCAGCTCGCGGCACTGCTGATGGGCCTGCGCATGCGCGGCGAGACGGTCGAGGAGCTCGCCGGGTTCGCGATGGCCATGCGGGAGCGGGTGCTGCGCGTCGAGGCGCCGGAGGGTTCGATCGACGTCGTCGGCACGGGTGGCGACGGCTCGGGCACATTCAACATCTCCACCGCGGCGGCCCTCGTCGTCGCGTCGACGGGCGTGCCGGTCGCCAAGCACGGCAACCGCGCGATGACGTCCCGGAGCGGCTCGGCTGACGTCCTCGAGGCGCTCGGCGTGCGCATCGATCACGACGCCGAATCCGCCAGCCGCGCGCTCCGGGAGATCGGGTTCGCGTTCCTCTTCGCCCCGAGCTTCCATCCGGCGATGAAGCACGCCGGCCCGACCCGGCGCGAGATCGGGGTTCGCACGTCGTTCAACCTGATCGGGCCCTTGACGAACCCCGCCGGCGCCCGCCGCGCACTGATCGGCGTGGGCGACGCGTCGATCGCCGAGCGCATTGCCCAGGTGGCGGCACTGCTGGGCACGGACCGGACGATGGTCGTGCACGGCGACCGGGTCGACGAGCTGCCGCTCGATGGCAGCGGCAAGGTCTACGACGTCTTCACCGGCTCGTTCATCTCGTTCTCGCTCGGCCTCGACGCGCTGGGGCTCGGGCGCGCCCCGACGTCCGCGCTGGCCGGGGGCACGGCGGCCGAGAACGCCGCGATCCTCGAATCGATCTTCGCCGGCGAGATGGGCCCGCGGCGGGACGTCGTGCTGCTGAACGCGGGTGCGGCCCTCGTCGTCGCGGGTACCGCCGACGGCTTCGGCGACGGTGTGGTCCAGGCCGCCGCGGCCATCGATGCCGGGCGGCCGCGCGAGCTGCTCGCGCGCCTCCGCGCCGAGAAGGCGGCCGTGGCATGACGGTGGCGCGGCGTCCTTCGCCCGCAGGTGCGCGGCGCGCCAACCGGGCCAACCGGGCCAACCGGGCCGGGGTGGTCGCCGAGATCGCGGCGCGGCGGCTGCGGGACATCCAGCCGATCCTGGACGCGCTCGGGCGGGCGGAGCTCCGGCGCCGCGTGGCCGTGGCGAGCCCGCCGCGCCCGTTCGCGGAGCGCCTCGCCGCACCCGGACTGCAGCTGATCGCCGAGATCAAGCGCGCATCGCCGTCGGCGGGCCGGATCGCGGCGGCGTCGGAGGACATCGTCGCGCGCGCCCGTGCCTATCAGGCCGGTGGCGCGGCGGCGATCTCCGTGCTCTGCGAGCCGAACTGGTTCGGGGGCTCCGTGCAGGACATGGCGACGGTGCGCGCCGCGGTCAGCGTGCCGGTGCTGGCCAAGGAGTTCGTCGTGACCGCCGCCCAGCTCGACCTGCTGCGCGGGCAGGGCGCCGACGCGGTGCTGCTCCTCGCCTCCGTGCTGTCGCCGGCGAAGCTCGCCCGGTTCGTCGATCGGGCGCTGGAGCTGGGGCTGGAGCCGCTCGTCGAGGCGCACGACGAGCGCGAGATTGAGGCCGCGCTCGCGACGAGCGCGCGCGTGATCGGCATCAACAATCGCGACCTCCGGACCCTCGAGGTCGACCCGGAGCGCGCCATCCGCCTGCGCGCTCGCGTCCCCGACGATCGCCTCGTGATCGGGGAATCCGGGGTCCGCGAGCCGGCCACCATCCGGACGTGGAGGGCCGTCGGCTTCGACGCCGCGCTCGTCGGCGAGGCGCTCGTCCGCGCCGGCGATCCCGAGGACGCGACGCGCGCCTTCGTGGCCGCGGGCCGGCCCTCGACCGACATCGTCGAGCGGTCCCGCCTCCCGTTCGTGAAGATCTGCGGCGTCACGGACCTCGCGGGTGCGGAGGCGGCGATCCGGGCCGGCGCCGATGCGATCGGGCTCAACCTCGTGCCCGGCACGCCGCGCGCGCTGGAGCTCGAGGAGGCCGCGACCCTCGCGCGCGGGATCCGCGCGATGGCGCCGTCCGGTCGCCGCACGGAGGTCGTCGCGATCACGGTCGACCGCTCCGCGGAGGAGCTGGCGGAGATCGCGACCGCGCTCGACGTGGACGCCGTCCAGCTCAGCGGCAACGAGTCGCCCGCGCTGCTCGCCCAGCTGACCAGGCCCGCCTGGAAGGTGCTCCACCTGCCGCGCTCCGTGGACAACGCCACGGCCGCGGCGCAGCCGGTGATCCAGCGTGCGAGGGAGTTCCTCGCCGCCGGCGCGGCGCGCATCCTGCTCGACACGTCCGGCGGCCTGTATCCGGGCGGCACGGGCGCCCGCGCCGACGCCCAGCTTGCCGCCGCGATCGCCCACGAGGTGCCCGTGATCCTTGCGGGCGGCCTCGGCCCCGCGAACGTCGCGGCGGCGCTTCGCGACGTGCCCGCCGTGGGCGTCGACGTCGCGTCCGGGACCGAGGCGCCGATCCTGGTCGGGCAGCGGCCGCGCAAGGACCCGCTGAAGGTCGCCCTGTTCGCCAAGCGGGCCCGCCAGGCGCGCGCCGACCGACCCAACCTCCCCGCCGGACCGCGGATCGCGGAACCCGGGCTCCTCGAGGCGGACGACGCCGGTCGATGGGGGATGGAGCGCGAGTTCGGCGGGCGGTACATCCCCGAGACGCTCATGGCGGCCGTGGTCCAGCTGCAGAACGCGTACGACCAGCTGCGCCACGATCCGGTGTTCTGGTCGGAGCTGCGCGACCTGCTCGCGACGTTCGCCGGGCGCCCCACGCCGCTGTACCGCGCGGATCATCTCGCCGCCCGGGTGCTGGAGCGGGCTCGCGCGGCGGCCACGGGCGGGGCCGTGCCGCACGCGCTGCGCCTGTACCTGAAGCGCGAGGACCTCGCGCACACCGGCGCGCACAAGATCAACAACGCCCTCGGCCAGGCGCTGCTCACGCGCCGTCTCGGCAAGACCCGGGTCATCGCCGAGACCGGCGCGGGCCAGCACGGCGTCGCCACCGCCACGGCGTGCGCGCTGCTCGGGCTGCCGTGCGTCGTCTACATGGGCGCCGAGGACATCGAGCGCCAGCAGCCGAACGTGCTGCGGATGCGCGCGCTCGGCGCCGAGGTGCGCGCCGTCCACTCCGGCTCCGCCACGCTCAAGGACGCGATCAACGAGGCGATGCGCGACTGGGTCACGAACGTTCGGACGACCCACTACGTGCTCGGCAGCGCGATGGGGCCGCATCCGTACCCGACGATCGTGCGCGACCTCCAGCGCCGCATCGGCGATGAGGCGGCGGTGCAGCTCCAGGCGGTGGAGGGTCGGCTGCCGGACCTGGCCATCGCCTGCGTCGGCGGCGGCTCGAATGCCATCGGGCTGCTGAGCCGGTTCATCGGCGAGCCGTCGGTGCGCCTCGCGGTCGCCGAGGCAGCGGGCGACGGGATCGCGACGGGCCGCCACGCCGCGGCGCTCGCCGGCGGCACGCCGGGCATCCTCCACGGGGCCCGATCGATGATGCTCCAGGACCGCGACGGCCAGGTCGTCGAAGCGGTGTCGGCCTCGGCCGGGCTCGACTACCCGGGCGTCGGCCCGCAGCTGTCCGCGCTCCATTCCGCGCGCCGGCTGGAGCTCGCGGCCTCGACGGACGACGACGCGTTCGAGGCGATGGCCTACACCGCGGAAACGGAGGGCATCCTGCCCGCGCTCGAGACGGCCCACGCGATCGCGGCCCTGCCGCGCCTGCTTGCCGGCACGGAGGGCAGCGGCGTGGCGTATCCGGCGGAGGCCCTGGTCGTGCTCGGCTTCTCCGGCCGCGGCGACAAGGACCTCGCCTCGTTCGGGCGCTGGCGGGAGCGGCAGACCGGCACGGTCGCGGCCGGCGGCGAGCTGCCCCGATGAGCCCCACCGCGATCGGCTCCGCCGGCGCCGCGCGAATCCAGGGTGCGTTCGCCAGGGCCAACGCGCAGGGCCGCGTCGCCCTCGTGCCCTACGTCGTCGCGGGCTACCCCGACGCGGACACGAGCTTCGAGGCCGCGCTCGCGTGCATCGACAACGGCGCCGACCTGCTCGAGGTCGGGCTGCCCTACTCGGACCCGCTCGCGGACGGCGCAACGCTCCAGCGCGCCTCCTCGGCCGCGCTCAAGGCCGGCGCGACGTTCGACCACTCCATCGAGCTCGTGCGGCGGATTGCCCGGGCCCGACCCGCGGTCCCGCTCGTGCCCATGTGCTACGCGAACCAGGTCATCGGTGGCGGCGACGGCCGGGACGCAGCGAAGCGACTCGCCGAAGCCGGCGCCTCGGGGATCATCGTCGCCGACCTCACCCCCGACGAAGGCGGCGCGTTCGAGCGCGTCGCGCGGGAGGCCGGGCTGGCCGTCGTCTACCTCGTCGCCCCGACCACAGCGCCGGAGCGACGCCGGATGATCGCCGAACGCTCCAGCGGCTTCCTCTACTGCGTGTCGCTCGTCGGCGTCACGGGCGCGCGCGCGAGCCTCCCATCGGACGTCGCGAAGCTTGTGCGCGAGGTGCGGGCGGCCTCGCCGGTGCCGGTCGGCGTCGGGTTCGGCGTGAGCAGGCCGGCGCATGTCCGGGCGCTCGCGAAGGCCGGTGCGGATGGCGTGATCGTCGCGTCCGCGCTGGTGGACGCGCTGGGCGAGGACGGGCGGGACGTCGCCGCCGTGGGCCGGCTCGTTGCGAGCCTGGTGGAGGCAGGCGCCCGTTCGACCGCGTAGCCGCCGCACAACGCTCGACCGACGTGACCCGGCTGGGCAGTACCCTCCCCGCATGCCCGTGACGACGCCGCTCCTGCTCACCTCGGCCGGCATCACGAACCCGAGCCTGCTTCGAGCGCTGGAGGAGCTCCTGCCTCGGCCCATCTCCGAGTGCAACGCGCTCGCGATCCCCACCTCGTCGTATGGGCACCCCAACGTCAGCCCGCAGCTCGCCTGGAAGTTCCTCGCCGGGATCGCCCCCTGCACCGGCATGGTGGACCTCGGTTGGAAGTCGGTCGGGATCCTCGAGCTGACCGCGATCCCGAGCATCGGCGACGACCGCTGGGTCTCGTGGGTCACCGAGGCGGACGTGCTGCTCGTGAACGGCGGCGACCCGCTGTACCTCGCGTATCACATGCGTGCGTCCGGCTTCGCCGACCTGCTGCCGACGTTGGAGCACACCGTCTACGTCGGCCTGAGCGCGGGAAGCATGATCATGGCCCCGCGCATCGGTGCGGACTCGGGGCGCTGGCGCCCGCCAACCGGCGGCGACACGACCCTGGGCTTCGTCGACTTCGCGATCTATCCCCACCTCGACAACCCGATGCTGCCCGACAACACGATGGCCAACGCCGAGCTCTGGGCAGCGACGATGGCGATGCCCTGCTACGCGATCGACGATGCCACCGGGATCCGCGTCGTGGACGGCGCGGTGGACGTCGTCTCCGAAGGCAGCTGGAAGCTGCTGAACGCGCCGGGCTGAGCGGGCGCTGGGAATAGCCGAGGTGACGGGGCCCCGGGTCAGCGTCGTCGTTCCCGTCTACAACCCGGGTCGGGACATCGATCGGCTCATCGATTCGCTGGGCCGGCAGTCGCTGCCGCCGGACGCCTTCGAGGCGATCCTGGTCGACGACGGATCGACCGACGGCACGGGGGCGCGACTGGACGCGCTGGCGGCGGAGCGCCCGAACGTGCAGGTCATCCACATCCCCAACTCGGGGTGGCCCGGACGGCCGCGGAACGTCGGGATGGACGCCGCATCGGGCGAGTTCATCCAGTTCGTGGACTGCGACGACTACCTCGGCGACGAGGCCCTCGAGCGCCTCACCGCGTTCGCGAGGGACAACGCCGCGGACATCGCCGTGGGCAAGGTGGTCAGCGACTTCCGGGGCGTCGCGGATGCCCTGTTCCGGGTCGACCGGCCGCGTTGCACGATCCACGACGCGCCACTGGTCTCGACGCTCACGGTGCACAAGCTGTTCAGGACCAGCTTCCTGCGCGAGCACGGGATCCGCTTCGTGGAGGGACGCCGCCGGCTGGAGGACCAGCTCTTCACGCTCGCGGCCTACCTCGCCACCGACCGCATTGCCGTCCTCGCGTCGTACCCCTGCTACTACTACATGCGCCGGCGGGACAGCCGCCACATCGCGGCGATCGAGATCGATCCGCCCGGCTACTACGACAGCGTCCGGCAGGTGCTGGGAATCCTCGACGCGGGCACCGAGCCCGGTCCGGCCCGCGACAACCTCCGGCGCCGCTGGTACCGCAACGAGATCCTGAGCCGGCTCAGCGAGCCGACCATCCATCGCTACACGCCCGAGCTGCGCCACCGGCTGTTCGAAGCGGTGCGCGAGACGGAGCGGGACGTGATGTCGCCGGCGATCGTCGCCGGGCTCGGCGCGATGCAGCGGGCGCGGGCACGCCTGCTGCAGGACGGGCGCGAGGCCGACCTGCTGGAGCTGGCAACGAGGGCGAGCCGCATCGTGGCGGCCGTCAGCATCCGCGAGGTCCGCTGGCAGGGCGAGCGCCTCCGGATCAGTCTCGAGGCGCGTTTCCAGGACGCCGAGAGCCGGGAGCCCGTGGTGCTGGCCCGCAGCCCCGAGGGCCTGCGCCTGGATCCGGCACTGCTCGCCGGGCTCGTCGACGATCCGATCGCCATCGACGAGGCGGTCGATGCCCTCAAGGTCACGGGCGTGCTGCGCGATTCCGTCACGTCGATCGAATGGCCGATGCACCAGTCGACCGTCCTCGAGCTCGTGCCGACGGGGCAGACGAGCCCCGCGGGCCCGACCGTCATCCCGGTGGGTCTCGCGGTTCTGACCGTGGATCCGCTCGTCGCGGCGGGCGGCCGTCGATTGCCGCCGGGTTCGTGGCAGCTGGTGCTGCGCCTCTCGGGCCTCGGGCTCTCCCGCGCCGTCGCCGCGCTCGAGCGGAGCGCCGGCCTCGGCAGCAGCTGGCCGGCGATCCTGGGCTCGCCGGCCTTCGCGGCCAGGGCTTTGCTCGACGACGCCTCGCAGCTCCGGCTCGACGTGGATTCGACGGATCGCGGCCTCGAGCCGCGCACTCCCCGCCCGGGTGCGCTGATCCAGCTGGCCGTCGTCGCTGGCGCCCGTCGCGCGTTCCGGGCGCTGCCCAAGGGCGCCCAGCGGTTCGTGCGAGCGGCGGCACGGCGTCGCCGGCGCGCACACCGCCGCGCGCCCCGACGCGGTCGAGGATAGTGGCCGGCCGGGCCGCGTCGTGACCGCACTCCGCCTGTCGCGCAACCAGGTCCTTGCGCATCGACGTCGCGCCGGCCAGCTGGACGAACGGCTGCCAGCCACGCCGAGCTCCCTGCGGGCGGCCGGCTGGGTGGGGCTGCAGGACAGCATGCCGCGGGCCGCGCTCCTGTCGATCCATGCCCGCGTCGAGGGCACGACGCCCGACAGCTGGGCGGATCCTGCGTTCGTGCAGCTGTGGGGCCCGCGGTTCCAGGCGTACGTGGTCCCGGCAATCGACCACCCGCTGTTCTCCGTCTCCCGGTACCCGGACGACGCGAAGGGCCAAGCCGTCGCGGAGAAGATGGCGGCGATGCTCCACGAGCACCTCGCCGGTCGCCGGATGCGCTACGGCGACGCCGGCACGGAACTCGGCGTCCACGGCAACAGCTTCCGGTACGGCGCGGCAACCGGCACGATCCTCATCCGCTGGGAAGGCGCTCGGCAGCCGGTGGTCTGGACCGTCCCGCGGCCCGACATCACGCCCGACGACGCGCGCGATGAGATCGCACGACGCTACGTCCACGTCTTCGGTCCGACGACGGCGGATTCCTTCGCGAAGTGGCTCGGCATCGGGGCGGCACAGGCGCGCAGCGCCTTCGCGCGGCTTGGGCGAGAGCTGCTGGCGGCCCGCACCGACATCGGCGACGGCGTGATCCTCGAAGCCGACGAGCCATCGTTCACCAGCCAGTCGAAGGCCGCCCCGACGGCGGCGCGATTCCTGCCGAGCGGAGATGCCTTCTGGCTGCTCTGGGGCCGGGATCGCGCGCTCCTGGTCCCGGACGAGCAGCGCCGCGACGAGCTCTGGACCTCCCGGGTCTGGCCGGGCGCGCTGCTCGTCGACGGCGAGCTCACCGGGACCTGGCGGCGGGCCGACGAGAAGGTCGACGTCGACGCGTGGCGCCGCATGACGCCGGCCGAGCGAGCCGCCGTCGAAGCGGAGGCGGCGTCCATGCCGCTGCCGAACCTGGTCAGGCCGATCGAGGTCCGCTGGTCCCGGCCCGAGCCGAGCTGAGGGCCGGCCGCGCGGCGAGCAGGTCCATCGCCGCGTCGAACGTGATCGGCTGGGCCGAGGTGAGCAGGCCGACGCGCCACGCGGCCTCGCCGAACAGCTCCTCGCGCGACGCGCCGGCAGCCAGCAGCTCGCCGATCGCGGTCGCGCCGTCCGCCTTCGAGAGCTTCGAGCCGTCCGGTCGCAGCACCAGCGGATGGTGGGCAAAGGTCGGCGGCGCGTGTCGGCCGAGCAGCCGCCCGAGCCGGATCTGCGTGGCGGTCGAGTCGACGAGGTCCTCGCCGCGCACGACGAGGTCGACCTCGTGGCGCAGGTCGTCGACGACGACGCACAGCGCGTACGTCCAGTTCGCGTGCCGATCGCGAACGAGCAGGTCGCCGTCCGCGGCGACGGGGGCTGATCGCAACCCGAGCAGCAGGTCGTCCCACGCCTCGTCACCGGCTCCCATGCCCACCCGCAGCCCGATGTCGGTCCGGTTCGGGTCGATCCGCCGGTCCCGGCAGCCACCCGGGCATCCCGCGCCTCCCGGGCCTCCGAACGCATGGCCGTGCGCCTCGCGCCATGCCGCGAAGGTGGCGCGCGAGCAGTCGCAGGCATACACGTCGGCCACGCCGCGGAGGGCATCGACCGCCGCCGCGTACACGGAACCGTTGTCGGATTGCCGGTAGGACGACGGACCCCCGCGAAGCTCGTCCGTGGACGGCTCGTCGGCAGCGATGCCCAGCCGGTCCAGGTCGTC
>DASSHR010000061.1:0-2619 GCA_035692745.1 Candidatus Limnocylindrales bacterium
GCGCTGGCGATCGCCGCCATCTCGGTGACGTAGACCATCTCGAGCGCAAGCAGCTTTTCCATTCCCTGGCGCTCTTCGGTGGACAAGGTTGCCTCCTGGGCCCTAGTGCCGGAAGTGCCTACGGCCCGTGAAGACCATGGCGAGGTGATGCCGGTCCGCGACCTCGATCGCCATCTCGTCGCGAATCGAGCCGCCCGGCTGGATGATCGCCGTGACACCGGCCTGGGCGGCCATCTGGATCCCGTCGGGGAACGGGAAGTAGGCGTCGCTCGCCATCACGGACAGGCGCGCCCGGTCGCCCGCGCGCCGCAGCGCGATCTCGACCGAAACCTGGCGGCTCGCCTGCCCCGAGCCGATGCCCACCGTCGCCGCGTTCTTGGCGAGGATGATCGCGTTCGACCGGACGTGGCGAACGGCCCGCCAGGCGAACAGCAGGTCCGTCAGCTCCTCGAGGGTCGGGCGTCGCTTCGTGACGACCTGCAGCTGCGAGCCGTCGAGGGCGAGCTCGTCCATCGACTCGACGAGCAGGCCGCCACCGACGCGCTTGAAGTCCAGCCGCGCGATTCCGTAGTCGCGCATGCCGTCGATCGGGCCGGGCGGAACGTGGAGCAGCTCGAGGCCGGCCTTCTGGCGCAGGATCCCGAGCGCCGAGTCGTCGAAGCCCGGCGCCACGACCGCCTCGTAGGAGTTCGCGGCGATCTCGCGGGCCGTTGCGCCATCGAGCACGCGGTTCACGCCGACGATCGCGCCGAACGACGCCACCGGGTCCGTCTCGAGCGCGCGCCGGTACGCCTCGACCAGCTCGTCCGCGGACGCGAGCCCCACGGGATCCGTGTGCTTGGCGATCACCACGGTTGGGGTCGTGTAGTCGCTCGCCACGCGGTAGGCGAGGTCGAGGTCGAGCAGGTTGTTGAACGAGGGCGTCGAGCCCTGGAGCTGCTTCGCGTCCGCGATGCCCGCGGAGCGATGGGTCGTCTCGCGGTAGAACGCGCCGGTCTGATGGGGGTTCTCGCCGTAGCGCAGGTCCGTGACCTTGTCGAGGACCATCGCGAGCCGCTTCGGGAACGTCGTGCTGGAGAGCTGGTTGAGGTACGCGGCGATCTCGGCGTGGTACGCGGCGACCATCCCGAACGCCTCCGCGGCGAGCTGCGCGCGGAGCTCCGGGCTCACTTGGCCGCGCTCCTTGAGCTCGCCGAGGATCTGGCCGTACTGCTCCGGGCTCGATATGGCGGCGACGCCGGCCGGATTCCGCGCCGCCGCGCCGAGGAGGGCCGCGCCCCCGACGTCGATCATGTCGATGGCCTTGTCGATGCCGATCAGCGCTCGCCCGATCTCGGCGCCGAACGGCCGGACGTTGACGACGACGAGGTCGATCGGCTCGATGCCCTCGCGCTTGAGCTCCGCGAGTTGCTCGGGCTGGTCGCGCCGGGCGAGGATGCCCGCGTAGATCGCGTGATGGAACGTCTTGACCTGGCCGTCGAGCATCTGCGGCGTCCCGGTCAGGTCGGCGACGGGATGGACCTCCAGCCCGTCCTGGGCGAGGTGCTCGCGCGTGCCGTCGGTGGCGTACAGCTCGATGCCGAGCGATTGGAGCCCGCGGGCGAACACCGTGATGCCTTCGCGGGTGGCGACCGACAGCAACGCGCGCAACCGCAAGTCCTCCGTCGTGCCGGTCGTGGGTGGGGCCGAGTATAGCCGCGCACATGGCATACTCCGCGCTCGACGGGGCCTGCCCGACGCGGCCCGCTTGGATGGTGCGACGTTGACGCTGCTGCCCTGGGACTACCTCTGGATCGGCTTCGATAAGCGAGCGTTTCCGGACCTGTTCGATCCGCTGTGGATCGGCTCGCTGGTGCTGCTCGTCGCCTTGACGATCCTGTACACGGTCCGCACGCGCGCGCTCCACCGGCACCAGCACTACCTCGACATGTGGGAGTGGGTGTTCTGGTCCGGGCTGATCACGTTCTTCCTGCTGATCGTCGGCGCGATCTTCCGGTTCGATTTCGCGGTGATCCTCGTGATCCTGTTCGCGGGGCTCGGGACGATGGCCTGGGCGCGCTTCCGGAAGTTCCCGCCGCTCTTCGAGGCGTACGAGCACCAGCTCGCCCGGCAGCGCTACCTCGCGCGCGCCCGCCGCTCCGCGCCCGAGGCCACGATCCGGACCCGGCAGGGTCCGCGCCGTCGAGGCAAGAAGCGCTGACGGCTCCGGCCGCCACGCTCCACTCGCGAAGGCACACGGACTGACGTGGAGATCCGGCAGTTCGGCGTCGGGCATCGGCGCAAGGTCGGGCCTCCCGGCACCGAGGGCATGCTCGGCGTCGTGCTCCATTCGGACGCCCGGGCCACGATCAGCGAGCTCGCGTTCGCGAAGGGCGCCAGCATCCCGGTCCACTCGAACCCGAACACGACCTGGTTCATCGTGATCGAGGGCGGCGGCTTCGTGCTCGTCGGCGAGGAGGAGCGGCGGGTCGCGGCGGGCGAGGCCGTGCTCTGGCCCGCCGACATCGTCCATGGCGCGCGAACGGTCGGCGGGCCCATGCGGGCCTTGGTCGTGGAAATTGCCGGGCCGGACGACTCGCACCTCCGCGGCATCCTCGAGGGCCAGGCGAAGCGACTGGC
>DASSHR010000062.1:0-15776 GCA_035692745.1 Candidatus Limnocylindrales bacterium
CGCGGACGAGCGCTTAGGACGACGCCAAGCCAGAAATTGTCGATCCCATTGACACCGGACCTTGGAAGAGGTCGACCGCCGGAGCGGCCTCGCGCCTAGGCGAACCGCAGCGTCGTGGCGCCGAGGGAGCGTTCGGTGCGGACCTTGGCCGCTTCGCCATCCAGGCCGATCTCGGTGAACAGCGCCTCGGCTCGGTCGAGGGCAACGCCCGCCTCGTCGAGGCGGCCCGCACGGCGCAGGAAGCCGCCCCACATGAGCAGCACCCGGGCGAGGAGCGGGCGCGCGCCCTCCGCGTCGTAGATGGCGAGCGCGGCGTCCACGTCGCCTTTCGCGGCGTCAAGGTCGCCGCGTGACGCGGTCGCCTCGGCGCGCTTCGTGAGGATGCCGGCCTCGCCCAGGCGGTTGTGGATCGACCGTGCGGTCTCGAGCGCCTCGGTCCAATCGGCCGAATCGCCGCCGCCCAGTGCAGCCGTGGCCGTGCCGAGCCATGCCTGGAGCGTGGGCCACCAGACCTTGCGATCGACCGTCTGGGAGACGTCCGAGCCGCGCTTGAGCACCTCGCGCGCCTCCTCGAACCGGCCCATCCGGTGGAACGCGTCGCCGAGGATCCACGAGCTCACGACCATGCACGCGGAGGCCCCGGTCGCCTCGGCGGTGTCGACACATTCGCGGGCGATGGGCACGGCGCCATCGAGGTTGCCCCGAATCGATTGGACCATCGATTGGGCGATCAGCGCATCGAGCTTGGCGATGAGATCGCCGCGCTTCTCGGCGATCGCCGTCGCGTCGTCGGCCGCCTGCTTCGCCTTGTCGAACTCGCCGAGCGTCGCGTACCCGATGGCCAGCGCGCCGCGGGCAAACGCCGAACCGATCGAGTCCGCGCGACCCTCCATCAGCGGGATCGCCTCTTCGATCGTCGCCACGCCTTCGCGGACCGGCCCGTTGAACACCTTCGACAGCCCGACGACCGCCAGCGGCAGCGCCTTGACCGTGGGGTCGCCGATCTGGATCCCGATCTCGACCATCCGGTCGAGCGAGCGCTTGACCGGCGGTGAGGAATCCGGCTCGCCGTTCTGCATCCGGCCAAGCGCGATCAGCATGTGGGCGCGCAGCTCGAGCTCCGGATCGCCGAGGCTCTCAACACCGGGCAGGGCGCGTTCGAGATGGTCGAACGATTCCTCGGGTGCGCGGAAGCTGTAGCCGGCTTCGGCGCGGCCGAGCTCGACCTCGGCACGCCGCCGTTGTCGCCGGACGGCCTCCTCGGCCGGTATCGCAGGGTCGGTCGGCTCCTGGTCGATCAGCGTCGCCGCCTGGTCGAAGGCGCCGTATGCCTCCTGGATCGCGTTCTGGCGCAGGGCGTGCTCGGCGCCACTGGCGAGGTAGTCGATCGCCTTCTCCGTCTCGCCGGCCTGCTCGAAGTGCATCGCGAGAACCGGCGCGAGCTCGTCCTTGCGCTCGGGGTAGAGCGCCTCGAGCGCCTCGCCGACGCGGCCGTGAAGCTCCCGACGCTCCTGCTTCAGGAGCGACCCGTAGGCCGCGTCCTGGACGAGGGCGTGGCGGAACAGGTACTCCAGCTCCGGCCGGAGCGCGGCGAGCTTGATGAGGCCCTTCGCCTCGAGCGTGTCGAGCTGCACGTCGCTCATGGCTCGCCGACCACGCGCTCGAGGACCCGCACCGGGAACTGGCGGCCGATGACGGCCGCGATGCGCAGGCTCCGTTTCGCGCTCTCCGGCAGCTGGTCGATGCGGGCGAGGAGGAGCCCGTGCAGCGATTCCGGGATCTCCACCGCGCCGATGTCCCCGGTCGCCACCCACCGATCGCCCTGCGGCACGATCGCCCCCCGGTCGATCAGCATGCGCACGACCTCCTCGACGAAGAACGGGTTGCCCTCGGCGCGGGCCATGATCAGCCGCCGCACCTCGTCGGGCAGCGACTCGATCTCCAGCAGGTTCGACACGAGCGTTCGGCTGTCGTCGTCGCTGAGCGGATCGAGGCGGATCTCGGTGATCGCCTCGCCGAAGGCCTCGCGCGCCTGCCCGATCAGTGCCCAGCCCGGCGCGTCGGCCTCCGCTCGGAGCACGCCCACGAAGAGGATCGGCAGCTGGGCGGCGAGGGGGATGAGCTGGCGTGCCGCGTCGATGGACGCCGGGTCCGCCCAGTGGATGTCCTCGAGCACGACGACGGTCGGGCCGCGATCCGCGAGGCCGCGGAGCAGCCGATGGACCGAGGCCACGTACCGGATGCCGAGCACCTCGGCCGGCAGGATGTTGCGTGACTCCTCGCCGGGGTGGAGCGGCAGGCCCATCAGGTGGGCGAGGTAGCCCGCGCTGTCCCTGGCCTCGGACGTGTCGCCGAGGATCGCCTCGACGCCCGCGTCGAGCGCTCGTCGCGCATCGGCGTCATCCATGGAGAACGAGACACCCGCGATGGAGCGGACGAGATCGATCACCAGGTGCCACGGCAGGTTCCGGCCATAGCTCAGGCAGCGGCCCTCAACCCAGGCGGCCGCGCGCCCGCCGCCTTCCTCGCCGGGCTCCAGGGCCGCCCGCTTCAGCTCCGCCACGAGCCGGCTCTTGCCGATGCCCGGCTCGCCGACGACGAATGCAACGCGGCCACGGCCCGCCCGGACCACGGCGAGCGCGCTCGTCAGGCGCGCGAGCGGCTCGTCCCGGCCGACCATGGGGCTGTCGAGCCCGACGGCTTCGAGGCCGCGCCGTCGTCCCGGCGCTGCCTTCCGCCCGAGCACGCGGTACGCGTGGACCGGCTCGGTCTTGCCCTTGACCTCGATGTCACCGAGGTCCTCCAGCTCGAACGTGTCGCCGGTGAGCCGGCGGGTCATCTCGGTAATGAGCACCGTGTTGGGTTGCGCGGCGGTCTGCATGCGTGCCGCCACGTTCACCGCGTCGCCCAGCGCCGTGTATTCAAAGCGCAGGTCCGAGCCGACGTTGCCGACCATGACCGGGCCGGAGTTGATCCCGGCGCGGATTCGGAACTCGATGCCGTGGGTGGCCTTGAGCTGCCGTGCGAACTCGTCGGTCGAGTCGAGCATGTCGAGCGCCGCGAAGATCGCCCGCTCGGGATCGTCCTCGTGGGCGACCGGAGCGCCGAAGAACGCGAGCATCGCGTCGCCCTGGAGCTGGGCGATCGTGCCTTCGTAGCGGAACACGGCGCGCGACATCAGGTCGAACGCCTCGTTGATCATCACCGTCCAGTCCTCGGGGTCCATCGACTCGGCGAGGGTCGTGGAGCCGACGACGTCGGCGAAGAGCGCGGTCACGGGCTTGCGCTCGCCGGTCAGGCGGGCGGCGCGCATCTTCGTGATGAGCGGCGCGGGAGCCGCCGCGGTCAGCCGGGCGTGCGTCGCCGCGTCATCGATCGACGCCTGTTCCAGCGCCTGGCCGCAGTTCGCGCAGAACTTCGCCTCGGGCGTGACGGCGGCCTCGCATCGCGGGCAGGAACGCGCCGGCGAGTCGACGGTCATCGGTCGGCCATCGTACCGCAGGGCCGAATGGGGCCCGCCGCGGCTGTTGGTCAGGGTTTCGGACTCTGCGAGAGGACCTTCACGCCCGACTGTCCGATCCGGATCGTGGTCCAGGCCTCGTTGTTCGCCTCGTTCGATTCCTCGAAGAAGCCACCCGGCGACCACACCCCCGCGGGATCCGCCACCACCTTGAGCGTGTACTCGCCCGGCGGCAGGCCGGTGATGTCGAACCACTGGAAGGCCAGGTTCGACTTGTAGATGTCGCCCCACGCCACCGCGGTGCCCATGAAGACGGTGCCGTCGGCGGTCGTCCTGCACGTCTTCTCCCACGTGTAGAACGCGGGCTTCGTGGAGGTGTAGACGTAGCTGTCGAAGGCGCAGAAGCCGGTCTTGGCGGCGAGCTCGAGCGTGAACACGCCCGCCAGCTGCAGCCGGAACGACTGGTAGCCGAGGATGTGCCAGTGGTTGTGGCCGTCGCCCGCCCACTGCATCTTCGCGGTCGTCGGGCGGTCGATCCAGGAGCCGTCGGAGCGCTCGATCTGCTGCCGCACGCCGAGGATGTCGGTCAGCGCCGCGTTGCCGTCCACGGGGTCGTAGCCCACCACCTGGAACGGGCCGGCGCCCACGTTCACCGCGACGGTGGTGAATCGCAGCAGCTTCCGCCCATCGCCGGTGAGCTCGATCCGGACGTCCGATGGCGGAAGCATCGTCAGGTCCGGCAGCACGAGGCTCGGCGTCGAGGCGTTCACGGCGGCGGCCTGGCCCAGCACGACGGTTGCGAGCATGGTCGCGAGGGCGAGCCTGACCAGGCGCCGGAGCTGCATGCGCGCATGATGCCCGCGCGCACCTCGCCCGCGAACCGGCTCTGCAGTCCGGTCTTGCGCGTAGTACCCACGTGCGCCCGCCCCCGCTCGCCACCTCCGCCCGCGCGCCCCGCTCGCCACCTTCGCGCCCTCCGCGGGGCATGTTTTTCGCTAACGGTCACCCGGGGGCCCGTATCGGAAATCCTGGGTCCTCCACCAGGCCAGTTTGGGTCTGGTCGCGGCCCATGGCACCGCCGCCACGCACGCGACACGCGGGACCGAGCAGCCACGAGGCGATTGACCCGCGGCATGGGTCGCAAGTTCTTGGTTACGTGCCCCCCGGTGAGCGTTAGCGAATTTCTCGAGCGTCGGGACCGGGTTCGTGACCGTGTCGGGACCGCGGTTGCTGGCCCGCACGGGTTGCCGGGGCTGGCCGCACGGTTTCCTGCTGTACGATCGGGATGCGAGCGGGAGTAGCTCAGTTGGCAGAGCGCTAGCCTTCCAAGCTGGATGTCGCGGGTTCGAACCCCGTCTCCCGCTCCACTCCACCCCGTACCATCCCCGGCGTGGAGGGCCGTCAGCTGCGGGATCGGGACGCGATCCTGATCGATCTCGTCGGGGTCGCCGGCCTCATGGCGTTCTTCGCCGGGCTCGTGCTCCTGCAGGACTCCGACAAGCTCGGCTTCGACGCGACCGCCGCGCTCAACGGCGTTCTCGGCCAGCTCGCGGTCACGCTGCCCGCGGCCATCCTGGTTCTCGGCGCGACCGCGCTGGAGCTCGCCGCGGGCCTCGTCCTCGCACGCCTCCTCCGAACCAAGCCGTTCGACAGCCTCGCCGAGGCGGCCGTCGCCGCGATGGTCGCCGCGGTGATCAAGGACACCTTCCTGCTCGGCACGCTCGCGGCGGTCGGCGCCTTCCGCAGCCCGGAGCTGATCGCCATCGACCTCGCGATCATCGCCGCCGGGCTGTGGCTCAGGCTCGTCGCGAGGCACGCAAGGCCACTCCTCGCGGTTGATTGGCGCGCGCTGCCGACGCAGATCGGCTCGTGGACGATCGCCGCGCTCGTCGCCGTCGTGTGGGCCGGCCCGGTGATCCTGCAGCTCGCGAGTCCCGTCGTGCCGTTCGTCGACGTGCTGCCGAACTACGTCGGACCGGTCGAGCACCTGCGGACATTTGGCTGGTTCTCGCCGCTGAGCGCCACCCAGTCGCCGATCATCGGACCGTCGCGGACGGTGCTCGGCTACGACGCGTTCATGGGCTCGCTCGCGACGATCCCGAACCTCTCCGGCGCGCTCGCGATCGCCGGCGCGATCCTGCCGCAGACGATCCTGGTCGGAGCCGCCGTCCAACGCCTGGCGCGGGCGCTCGCCGAGGGCGCGGGTGGGGGACTGGCCGCGCGCATCGGACCGTGGGCGCTGCTCGCATTCGCGCTGAGCCAGTCGTTCTCGAGGCTTGCCGATGCTCGCGGCACGGTCGTGGTGGTGCCGCTGGTCTGCCTCGGGCTCGCCGTCGCCGCCGAGGCGCTGCGAGAGGGGCGGGACGCGCCGCCCCAAACCGCCCATCCATGGCGCTTCGGTCGCGGCCCGATCATCGGGCTGTCCCTCGGCGCCGCGACGCTCGTCCACCCCGTGATCGGCTTCTTCGCGATCGTGTCCCTGGGAATCGCCGCGCTCATCCGGCCGCGCGAGCTCGCCGCCGACGCGTTCGTGGCCGGCGTCACGGCGGCCCTCCTCGCCATCCCCCAGCTCGGAACGATGATCGGCCTGTCGCTGCCGACGCTCGTTCTCGGCATCACCATCCCGATCGCGGTCGCCGTTGGACTGGCCATCGCGCGCGCGACCAGCGCCAGCGAAGGGGCGCGCGCCGTGCTCACGCGCGTCGCCACGATCGGCAGGATCGTCGTTCCGGTCGTGCTCGTGCTCGGCGCTGCCGGCGCGCTCGCCGTGTCCAGGCTCGAGATCGATCGAGCCCCGAACGCCATCGGCGAGGCCCTCGCGACGATCGTCGAATCCAGCGGGCTGCTGCTCGTCGTCCTGGTCCTCGGCGTCGCGCTCGGGAGCAAGGCGGCGCGCTCGCCGATCGTGCTCGCGGGGCTCCTCGTCGGCGCGCTTGCCCTGCTGCTGACGGGCCTGCTGCCGGGCAACCTGGGCTTCCTCGGCGACGCACTCCGGTTCGAGGTCCCGAAGACCGTCCACTACTGGCTGTCGACGATCGCGGCCGTCGGCGCGGCAGCGGCCCTCGCGTACGGATGGAACGCGGACAAGCTGCCGCTGGCCGCTCGCGCCGCCGTCATCGCCGCGTTCGTCGTCATCGCGGCGCTCCCGCTTCGCCTCGGGAACAGTGGCGATGATTCGAACTGCAA
Organism: Candidatus Limnocylindrales bacterium; assembly: GCA_035692745.1. GTDB lineage: Bacteria > Chloroflexota > Limnocylindria > Limnocylindrales > CSP1-4 > UBA5189. The sequence continues at coordinate 6,647 of DASSHR010000062.1, forward strand.
GCAGGACTGCGCATCGATCAACGCGTACCACCTCGGCGAGCATCGCTACGCGGAAACGTTCGCGATTGACCTCAAGTTCGCGGGCAGCGGATTCTGGGTCGGCTTCCCGAGCTCGCGGACGGTCGTCGACGCGCCCCGCCAGGAGCTGCTCGACGCAGTGCGCGCCGAGATCGAGGCGGGCCGGCTCCAGCACGACACACCGGTCCTGCACGTCGCGGCAAGCTTCCAGCAGTGGTCGTCGACGCCGCTCGGCGTGTTCGATGGCGTGAACGAGACGACGATCAGCCTCGACCCCGAGGTGAGCCACCAGACTGTTGGCGGTCGGCTGTACGGGATGGACGATCTCGCCCCGTTCCTTCAGTCGGGCACGTATGGCTACGTCGTGATCGAGCCGAAGGGGCTGCCGCTGGAGCAGGGCCTCGTCGACCAGCTGCTGTCGAGCTACACGTCGATCTTCGAGAACGGCCAGGGCGAGGTGTTCCGGAAGGCCGGCTGATTGGTACCGACGGGGGATGGTGGCGGGACGCACCGCCGCGGGAGCATCCACGTGCCCGTGGAAGCCAACCCAGACCTTCAGCAGCCCGGCGACCCCCGCGCACGGCCGAGGCATGCGCCCGTCGATGCGTTCCTCGCGCACGCGCGCTCGACCCGCGACGAGCCGGGTGCAGCGCACGGCTGGACCGCGAGCCGGTTCGGGCTTCGCGTCCGCGGCGACACGAACCTCCTGCTGGGCATCGCGATCGCCCTCCCGGTGCTCGCGATGGAGGCGATCTCGACGAGCCCGCTCCGCACCTTCGGGCTGCTCGCGCCGCTCATGTTCGTCGCCACGCAGTTCGCGCTCACGGCGCTTCGCAATCCGCCCGCCTGGCTGCCAACGGCGCGGCTCGCGTTCTGCCTCGCGTTCATCGGGCTCGCGAACCTCTGGATCGACCCGACCGGAACGTGGCCCCTCAGCGCCCTCGCGATCCCGGTCGTCGCCCTCGCCGCAGCGAACGGTGGCCGCGGCGGGGTCGGCATCGTGGTGCTGGGCATGCTGATGATGCTCGTTCCACTGCTCCGCACCGAGCTCGACGTCGTCGCGCGCCAGTCGGTCTTCGCACGGGAGATGGCCGCGATCGTGCTCGCGTACGGCACACGTCGCGTCGTCGACGACCTCGAGCGGTCGAGCCACCGCCTGCGGCGCGCAAACACGCGATCGCGACACCGTGCCCGACAGCTGGCGGCCGTGGAAACCGTCGGCCGGCTGCTCGCGCGAGAGGGCCAGACGGAGACGTCGCTCGAAGCGGTCATGGCCGTCCTCGAAACAACGTTCGGGTTCCGGTATCCATCCGTGTACGTCTGGGACGGGCAGGCGCTCCAGCTCGGCGCCCAGCGCAACTACCGCTACCCGATCCAGACCGTGAACCCGGACGAGGGCATCATCGGCAGGATCGTCCGAACCCACGAGGCGGTGTTCCTGCCGGACGTTCGCACCGATCCCGAGTTCCTGTCCGCCGATCCCGAGGTGGTGAGCGAGATCGGGATCCCGCTCCTCAGCGACGGGCTCCTCCTCGGCATCCTCAATGTCGAGTCGAATGCCGGTCACCGGCTCGACCTGGACGACTTCGCGCTGATGCAGATCGTCGGCGACCGGTTGGCCGCCGCTCTGGCGCTCGGCCACGAGCGACAGAAGCTCACCGAGCGCGCCGCACTGCTGGGCCGGCTCACCGCGTTCTCGCTCACGTTGAACGCCAGCCTCGATCCCTCGACCATCGATGACGAGGTCGCGACCGGCGCCGCGACCGTGGTTCCCGCCGATTCCGTCCTGCTCGTCAATCGCGACGACGCAACCGGCCTGTACGTGATCAACGCCCTCGCGGGTGGCGACCCGTCGATCCTCGGCCGCGTCCTGGAGCCCGGCGAGGGCATCAGCGGACGGGCGATGGTCACGAAGGCGGTCGCGGTCGATGACCGCATGGCCCGGGCACAGTTCCCGAAGTCAGCCCGGGACGTGGACCTGCCCGACGTGCTCGCCGGCATGGCCGCGCCGATGCTCATCGGCGACGAGGTCGTGGGTGTCGTGACGTGGCTTCGGAGCGACCTCGCGCAGCCCTTCACGGAGCAGGAGCAGGAGGTCGGCGCACTCCTCGCCGGCAAGGTCGCGCTCGCCCTGGCGAACGCGCGGCTCCACCAGCAGACCGCCGATGCCGCGATCCGCGACCCGCTGACCGGGCTCCACAATCGCCGCCACTTCGACGCGACGCTCGAACGGGAAGACGCCCAGCGGCGCCGGATCGCGGCGGAGCGGCGCGCGCTGCGCTCGACCATCCTCTTCGACCTGGACCACTTCGGGAAGGTGAACAAGCGCTTCGGGCACCAGGTGGGCGACCGCGTCCTGCGCCTCTTCGCGGACACCCTGCGGGCTCGGGCCCGCTCGTCCGATCTCGTCGCCCGCTACGGCGGCGAGGAGTTCGTCGTGATCCTCGACAACGCGACGCGCGAAGCGGCCGCGGAGATCGCCGATGACGTGCGCGAAGCCTTCGGCAAGCTGACCGTTCGAACCGCCAGCGGCTACCAGCTGACGACGACGGTGTCCGCCGGGGTCGCCACGCTGGAGGCCTGGGAGGTCGAGGGATCGCTGCTCGTCGAGCGCGCCGACGTCGCGCTGGCGATGGCCAAAGCGGCCGGCCGCGACCAGGTCGTCGCCGCATAGCGCCGTCCTGTTCCCGTTCCCGAGTTTCGCTCGGATCGCCTCTGAGCGGTCGATCGACACGCAATTCGAAACCTAATGGACAAGAAGCGCCCGAATCGCCCGGAGGCGTCGTCCCGGGGCGATTGTCGGGCCATTTGCCAGGTCCTCAGCGCGAGCGAGGCGCACGGCCTGAGCACGACTGGGCTGTGCGGCGGTCCCCGTTGCCACATCGTGCTTCGGCTTCGGAGCGCAGGCTCGTTCGCAGTTGAAGAGGTTTCGAAACTTGTCGGCCTGAGGGCCCGCGAGCGCGAGGGGGATCACTCGGGACCTTGGACTATTCGATGAGCGGCACGCCCATCACGTTGAAGCCGCCATCGACGTAGATCGTCTCGCCGGTGACCGCGCTCGACAGGTCGGAGGCGAGCCACACCGCGGTCTTCCCGCAGTCCTCGGCGCTGATGTTCGAGCGGAGCGGCGCGATCCCCGCGAACGTGCCGTACAGCTTGCGGAAGTCCCGCACACCGGACGCGGAGAGCGTCCGCACCGGGCCGGCGGAGATGGCGTTCACGCGCACGCCGCCCGGACCGAGGTCGGCCGCGAGGTATCGGACGCACGCCTCGAGGGCGGCCTTCGCGACGCCCATCACGTTGTAGTTCGCGACAACCTTCTCGGCGCCGTAGTAGCTCAGCGTGATCACGGACGTGCCGGCATGGAGCAGGCCGGCTGCGTTCGCCTCACGGCACATCGCGACGAGGCTGTACGCGGATACATCCATGGCAACGGCGAAGCCGGCCCGCGTCGTGTTCGTGAACGAGCCCTCGAGGTCCTCACGCGGCGCGTACGCAACGGCATGGACGAGGATGTCGATCGTGCCTTCGGCCGCCTTCCACTTCGCCATGACGTCTCGGAGCTGGTCGTCCGACGACACGTCGCAGGCCTCGACGAAGGTCGATCCGATCGACTCGGCGAGGGGGCGCACACGGCGCTCGAGCAGCGATTCGACCGATGCGAAGCCGAGCGTCGCGCCCTGTGCATGCAGCTGCTCGGCGATGCCCCAGGCGATGGAGTGATCGTTCGCGACGCCGAAGATCAGCGCCTTCTTTCCGTCGAGCAGGCCCATCGCGCCCTCCATGGTGCCCGCGCTCCGCGGCGGGCGGGCGGAATTGTGTCGGTTCGAAGCGGCCCGCGAGCACGGATCGTGTGCGGGTGTGCACGCACCGGCGCGCGTCGGGCTCGTGCGCCGAGCCTACCATCGGCCGCGTGCCACCAGCCGGACCCGCGACCGCTACCGAGCTCCATCGGAGCCTCGACGGCGTTCGCGCGTTCATCCTCGACGCCGACGGCGTCCTCATGTACCGCAGCGTGCCGATCCCGGGCTCGCCCGAGTCGATCGTCGAGCTTCGACGACGAGCCATCCCGTACCGCGTCGTGACGAACTTCTCCTCGGCGCATCGGGCTTCGCTCGCAGCGGCGTTCGGGAGGGCCGCGGGAATTCCGGTCGATCCCGCCGAGATCATCACCGCCGCGTCGGCCGCAGCCGCCTACACCGCCCGCCACCACGCCGGCCAGCCGCTGCTCGTCCTCGCGGCGCCCGATGCCCTGCGGGAGTGGGCCGGCCAGGACGTCGTGCCGATCCAGAAGGCGGATGCGCGCGCCCAACCGGTCAGCGCGGTCGTCATCGGTGACGCGGGTGACGACCTTTCGTACGCCAACCTGGATGTCGCGTTTCGCCAGCTCCGCAACGGCGCCGCATTCATCGCGATGCATCGCAACCCGTGGTGGATGACGCCAAAGGGATTCACGCTCGATGCGGGGAGCGTCGTCGCCGGCCTCGAGTTCGCGCTGGGCCGCAGAGCCCGGATCTCCGGCAAGCCGTCGCCGGTTGTGTTCCGTCAGGCGCTTGGGGAGCTCCGCGATGAGCTTGCGACCCGCGCGCCCGCCGGCGGCCGCCTCCAGGCCGCCGAGGTCGCGATGGTCGGCGACGACCCGAAGGCCGATATCGCCGCCGCGCGGCGGGTCGGGCTGCGGGCGTTCCTCACCTTGACCGGCAAGGTCACCGCCGAGGAGGCACTCGCTGCGGGCGTCGAGCCGTCCACCATCGCCGGGAATCTGCGAGAGATCGTCGCCGCGCTCTGACTCGCCGGTCATACTCGCCCGAGTGGTCGCGGAGACGCTTGGGAGGCCGGTCGGATGAGCATTGACACCACGACGCCGCGATCGCGGCGCGCGCTCCTGTTCGGGGCGGTCGGCGGCGCGCTGGCGTCCGTCGGCCTCATGGCGAAGCCTGCGGCCGTCCGGGCCGGCGCCGACGGCGACCTCGTGCTGGGTGCGGTCAACACGAGCGACGCGCAGACGGAGCTCCAGGCCAACACGTCGTCGGCTGGGATCAAGGTCGTTGCAACCGGCACCGGGGTCCAGGGGTGGGGCTCGATCGGCGTCGACGGCTACGGCACGACGATCGGCGTCAACGCGATCAGCGACGGGGCGGGCGGTCCCGGGGTCGTCGCGTACAACCGGGCCGATGGCGTGGGCGTGTTCGGCTGGGCCACCGATGGCAACCAGTCGCCCCCGACCATGCCCGCGAAGCGCGGCGTCTACGGCCTGTCGACTGACGGCGTCGGGGTCAGCGGCGCCTCCGACACGGGCGTCGGCGTGCGCGGCGAGTCGACGAGCGGGCCGGGCGTCATCGGCGTGGGACCACTCGGTTTCGTTCCGGAGACCATCGACTTCAACGCCGGGGTCTATGGCGCAGCCGCCACGGACGGCGGCGTCTACGGCCACGGCGAATCGGGTCCGGGCGTCTTCGGCCGGAGCAACACCGGGGACGGCATCTACGGCGACACCCTCGCCAGCGGGGACCACCCGGCACACTCCACCGGCGCCGGGGTCCATGGGCACGGTGGCCTCGCGGGGCTGTACGGGACCGGCGACACGAGCTTCGGCGTCCTTGCCCAGAGCAACTCGGTGCCCGCGATCTACGCGCTGAACAGCGCGAGCACCGCTGCGGCGATCGTCGCCGAGGGCGAGCCCGGAACTGCGATCCACGGGCATGCGAATGCCGGCGGCACGAACCAGGTCAACATCCCGCCGTCGCCGGCCCTCACCGGCATCTACGGCTCGGCGACCGCGCTTGGCACGGCGATGGCGGCCGATTCGGCGAGCGGCCTTGCGCTCAAGGCAACGAGCTCCGCCGGCAACGCGGTGCGGGGTCACGGCCAGCTCGACGGCGTCATCGGCGAGTCCGGCGGCGGCAAGACCGGTGTCGTCGGGTTCAGCGGCGCGAGCACGGCGCCGCAGGGTCCCGCGAAGACGGGCGTGTACGGCGAAGCGACCCAGGATGCCAGCGCCCACGGCGTGCACGGCAAGTCGACGAGCGGCCAGGGCGTCCGCGGCGAGGCGACGACCGGCGTGGGAGTCCAGGGTGTCGCGTCGACGGGCGCTGCGCTTCGCGGTGATGCCGCGACAGGGTTCGCGGTCGACGCCACGAGCACCGGTGGCAGCGCCGTCCGCGGTTCCGGCGGCCTTGATGGCGTGATCGGACAGTCCGCCGGGGGCCGGTCGGGCGTGGTCGGGTTCAGCGGTGGGGCGGCGCCGGCCGGCCAGGCGAAGACGGGCGTCTTCGGCATGGCCAACCAGGATTCGGGGGCGCGCGGCGTCTTCGGCAAGTCGACCGTTGGCCAGGCGGTTCGTGGTGAAGCGACGACCGGCGTGGGCGTGCAGGCCGTTGCGACGACCGGCGTGGCGCTCGCGGTGAGCGGCAGGGCCACGTTCAATCGCTCGGGCAAGATCACCGTGCCGGTGGGCGTGACCTCCATCGACGTCACCGTGCCCGGCGGCCTGTCCGGCAGCCCGCTCGCCTTCGCGACGCTCCAGTACTCGCGCTCCGGTGTGTGGGTCACGGGCGCACGCCCGAACTGGCCGTCGGCGGGCAAGCTCCGGATCTACCTGAACAAGGGCCTTGCCACCGCGACCCCGGTCGCCTGGATGGTGCTCGGGTAGGGCGGACGAACGACCGGCAGTAGACTGGCGGGCACGATCGAGCGTTCGCCCACCGACCTCCTGGAGACCCGATGACCACCGAATCCCGCCCCCGAATCAAGATCACCTACGCGACCCTGCGCAACGACAACGAGGAGCTGCACGCCCTCTACGAGCAGGGCGTCCAGGCGTCTCGGGCGGGCCTCGGCGGCCATCACCAGAACTACATCGACGGGCAGTGGGTCGACGGCTCGGCGGGCACCTTCGAGGTCCGTTCGCCGATCGACCGCGACCTCGTCGTCGGGACGTTCGCGAAGGGCGACCGGAACGACACGAAGCGCGCCATCGAGGCGGCCCGTCGCGCCGCCCCCGGCTGGCGCAACACGCCGTGGCAGGAGCGTCTCGCGATCATCCGGCGCGCCGCCGAGCTGATCTCCGAGCGCCAGATGAAGTACGGCGCCGACATGGCCTTCGAATGCGGCAAGAACCGGCTCGAGGCGCTCGGCGAGGTGGAGGAGGCCGCGGACCTGCTGCGCTACTACTCGCAGACGGCCGAGGACAACGACTTCTACGACCACCCGATGGACAACCTCGGCGATGCGGCGGTGCACACGCGCTCGATCCTCCGGCCGCACGGCGTGTTCGCGGTCATCAGCCCGTTCAACTTCCCGATGGCCCTGGCCGCAGGGCCCACGTCGGGTGCGCTGATCGCCGGCAACACCGTGGTCTTCAAGTCCGCGTCGGCAACGCCGCTCTCGGGCGTCAACCTGATCCACGCCTACGAAGACGCGGGCGTGCCCGCTGGCGTCATCAACATGGTCATGGGCCCGGGCGACACCGTCGGCGACGAGCTCCAGACGAACCCCGGCATCGACGGCATCGTCTTCACCGGCTCCTACGAGGTCGGGTTCAAGCTCTTCAAGTCCTTTTCGACCAGCTGGCCACGGCCGTGCATCGTCGAGATGGGCGGCAAGAACCCGGCGATCGTGTCCCGCAAGGCCGATCTCGAGGAGGCGGCCGAGGGGATCATGCGCAGCGCGTTCGGGTTCGGCGGGCAGAAGTGCTCCGCGAACTCCCGCGTCTACGTCGAGCGACCCGTCCATGACGAGCTCGTTCGCATGCTCGTCGAGAAGACCGAGCAGCTCACCGTCGGTGACCCGATCCTGCGCGAGCACTGGCTCGGCCCGGTGATCGACCAGAAGGCCGTCGATCGCCACCAGAAGGCGGTCTCGGAAGCCCGGAAGGACGGCACCGTCTACACGGGCGGCGAGCACCTCACCGACGGCGCGCTCGAGCGCGGCTTCTATGTCGAGCCGACCGTCGTGGGCAACCTCACGGCCTCGCATCGGCTGTTCCAGGACGAGCTGTTCGCGCCCTTCACCGCGGTCCAGCCGGTCGACTCGCTCGACGAGGCGCTGCGCCTGGCCAACGATTCGACCTACGGCCTGACGGCGGGGGTGTACAGCGAGGACCAGGGCGAGGTCGCGAAGTTCCTCGACGAGATCCAGGCCGGCACGGTGTACGTGAACCGGCGCGCCGGCGCGACCACCGGCGCATGGCCGGGCGTCCAGGCGTTCGGCGGCTGGAAGGGCTCCGGGTCGACCGGCAAGTCCGGCCTGTCGCGCTACTACGTCGCACAGTTCCTCCGGGAGCAGAGCCACACGGTCGTCGACTAGGTCCACGAGGAGGCGCATGCCGGGTTCGCGCCTGCGAGTCGCGAGCCTCGTCGCCGCCCTGGCGCTCGTCGGCGCAGGGTGCGGCGCGCTCGATGGGTCGCGGCCGCCGGCGTCCGCACCTGGGGCCCAGGCGCCGCCCGCGCTGCCTGGTGCGACGGCGACCGATGTCGCGCCGGTCGACGGCGTCGCGCCGCCGGACTTCCTGCCCGGCGATGCCGTCCGGGTCGCAGCGGGCAAGGTCACGTTCTTCGAGGAAGCCTCCGAGGCATCGACGGTGATGGGAGAGGCGGTCCACGACGAGGTCGTGATCGTCTCCGGGGCGCCGGTGGTCGACGCCGCGGGCCTGCTCTGGCTGTACGGGTACGTCGCGCACTCGCCGGTGCCGGGCCGTCTGCCGGACCTGCCGGAGCAGCTGCCGTATCCGGAGTTCGTGCTGACCGGATGGATCCGTGCCGGCGATGCACAGTCGCCCCGGATCGCGGCCCTGCCGCCGCGCTGCCCGCCCGTTCCGGACCTTGCAATGGTCGGTGCGATGCTCGGTAGCGAGCACCTCGCCTGCTTCGGCAATCGACAGCTCACGTTCGACGGTATCTCCGGCTGCGGGCCGTGTGGCGGGGGCGACGTCTGCGAGCCGGCGTGGCTGGCCTGCAACGCCGGCGGCAGCATCTACGACCCGAACGGCGAGACGCCGAAGCTGGCTCTCTACCTGCCGCCGCCGCTCGTTCCGCCAGAGCAGGGCAAGCCGATCCGGGTGAGCGGCCACTTCGACGATCCGCGCGCAGCAACCTGTACCTGGGCGAACGAG
>DASSHR010000063.1:0-1961 GCA_035692745.1 Candidatus Limnocylindrales bacterium
AGCGTCGTGGCCGGCTGGCCGAGGTGGATGTAGCCGAGCCCGACGTCGTTGAGCGTCTGCAGCTTCGCGGCGATGTTCGAGACCGGCCGGAAGAACTCGAGCGCCTCCTCGACGGTCATCTCGAGCACGTCGGCGATCGAGCGGCCCTTGTAGTGGATTTCGAGGGCCTCGCGGTTGTACCGGGCGCCCTTGCAGACCTCGCAGGGGACGTAGACGTCGGGCAGGAACTGCATCTCGATCTTGATGATCCCGTCGCCCTTGCAGTTCTCGCAGCGCCCGCCCTTGACGTTGAAGCTGAACCGCCCGGGTCCGTACCCGCGGACGCGGGCCTCGGGCACGGCCGCGAACAGCTCCCGGATCGCGGTGAAGAGCCCGACGTAGGTGGCCGGGTTCGACCGGGGCGTACGCCCGATTGGGCTCTGGTCGATCTCGATCACCTTGTCGACGAACCGCAGGCCGTCGATCGAGTCGTGGCGCCCGACCGGCTCGCGCGACCCGACGAGCTCCCGTGCCAGGGCGCGGTAGAGCACCTCGGTCACGAGCGTCGACTTGCCGCTGCCGCTGACACCGGTCACCGCCGTGAACGTCCCGAGCGGGAACGTCACGTCGAGGTGCTTGAGGTTGTGCTCGCGGGCGCCCTTGACCTGCAGCTGCTTGCCGTTGCCCTTCCGTCGCTGCTTGGGCACGAGGACGGCACGATCGCCACGGAGGAACGCGCCGGTGATCGAGCGCGGCGCCGCGAGGACCGCCTCCAGCGAGCCGTTCGCGATGATCTCGCCGCCGTGCTCACCTGCCCCGGGGCCGATGTCGACGACCCAGTCCGCCGTTCGGATCGTCTCCTCGTCGTGCTCGACGACGAGGACGGTGTTGCCGAGATCGCGCAGGCGCGTGAGCGTTGCGATGAGCTTCGCGTTGTCGCGCTGGTGGAGCCCGATCGACGGCTCGTCGAGGATGTAGAGCACGCCCATCAGCGTCGTCCCGATCTGGGTGGCGAGCCGGATCCGCTGCGCCTCGCCGCCGCTGAGGGTCTGCGAGGTCCGGTTCACGGTCAGGTAGTCCAGCCCGACGTCGACGAGGAACCCCAGGCGCGCCCGGATCTCCTTGAGCACCTGGTAGGCGATCGTCCGCTCGCGCTCGGAGATGCGATTCGGAAGCGCGAGTGCCCACTCCAGCGCGTCCGTGATCGACAGGTCCGAGATCTCCGAGATGTCACGGCCCTCGATCGTCACGCCGAGCGCCTCCGGCCGAAGGCGCTTGCCCTTGCAGGTGGGGCACGGCCGCTCGACCATGTAGCGCTCGAGCTCGGTCTTCACGAACTCGGAATCCGTCTCGCGGTATCGCCGCTCGAGGTTGGTGACGGCGCCCTCGAACGTGGCGTTGTACGAGTTCTCGCCGCGCTCGTGCTTGTACCGGATGACGACCTGCTCGTCCTTCGGCGCGAAGAGCAGGTGATGGATGGCCTCTGCGGGCAGGTCGCGGAGCGGCTTGGCAGGGTCCCAGCCATGGGAGCGGAAGACAGCCTCGGTGATCTTGAGCCGCCACGAGCCGTCCGTGGCGAGGCGGGCCCACGGCACGACCGCGCCCTTCAGGATGCTTTTGCCGCGGTCCGGGATCACGAGCTCCGGATCGATCTCGAGGCGCGTGCCCAGCCCGGTGCACGAAGGGCAGGCACCATGCGGCGAGTTGAAGCTGAAGCTGCGCGGCTCGAGCTCGTCGATGGTCGTGCCGTCGTATGGGCACGAGTAGCGTTCGGAGAAGCGCTTCTCTTCGAAGTCCGGCGGCTCGCCCTCGCGTGGGGCCGGCGCGATCAGCACGACGCCCTCACCGAGCCGCAGCGCCGTTTCGATGGAGTCCGCGAGCCGCGGCCGGTCCGGATCCTCGAGGGCGGACTTCGTTTCCGGGTCGATCGGCCGGCCGAGCCCGTCCCTCTCCGTCCAGCCCTCCGGCAGCTCCGCCCGGCG
>DASSHR010000064.1:0-9914 GCA_035692745.1 Candidatus Limnocylindrales bacterium
CCACGTTGTTCGTTCGTTCGGAGCGCAATCGATGACCGACAAGATCCGGATCTGCCTGCCCGAATATCCAGGCGTCGAGCACATCGGCGCCCTTCCCGACAGCATCGAGGTCGTGTGGGTCGCGGACGAGGCGGCCGCCGAGGCGTTGCCGAACCCCGCCGACATCGACCTGATCGTGCCGCTCCGCGCCATGCGGGCGCCGATCCTATCGCTGCTCGCCCAGCCATCCGCGACCGGCAGGCTCAAGGTCATCCAGACCCTCAGTGCCGGCGTGGACTGGCTCGTCGGCAAGGTGCCGCCGCACGTCACCGTGTGCAACGCCCGAGGAGCCTTCGATGCGCCGCTGGCCGAGTGGGTCGTCGGCGCGATCCTGGCGATGGAGCGCGGGCTCGTGCAGTCGCGCGACCTCGAGATCACCCGGACGTGGACGCCCTTCGAACCGACCGAGGTCGCCGGCCGGCGGGTCGTGATCCTGGGCCACGGCGCGATCGGGACTGCGATCGCAGCGCGACTCGCGGCGTTCGACGCTGACGTCGTGGGTGTCGCGCGCACCGCCAGGCCGGACGAGGGCGTCCTCGGGCTGGATTCGCTCGACGAGCTCCTGCCCACCGCGCGGATCCTCGTGAACATGCTCCCGCTGTCGAGCGAAACGACCGGCCTGCTCGATGCGCGGCGGCTCGCGCTGCTGCCCGACGATGCGCTCGTGGTCAACGGCGGCCGCGGCCGGACGATCGATGCGATCGCGCTCCTCCGCGAGCTGGATGCCGGGCGCCTACGCGCCGTCCTCGACGTCACGGATCCCGAGCCGCTCCCGCCGGAGAGCCCGCTCTGGTCGATCCCGAACGTGCTCATCAGCCCGCACATCGCGGGGGATTCCGCCGAGGCAACCGTTCGAACCTTCAGGATCGCGGGCGACCAGATCCGCCGCTTCGCCGCAGGCGAGCCGCTCCAGAACCAGGTGCCGCGCTACCTGCTGGAGTAGGGGAGCGGCGAATCGCGCTTCCGTGGACCCGCAGTCGGGAGGCGCCCGGACCGCACCGGACCCCACCTGACCCAATCGTCCCATGACCGATGCACTAGAGACGTGGTGCATTGCAGCGACATAGCATCCGGCCCTGGCCGCCCCCAGGTCGCACGTTCACATGGGCGCCGAAATCGACGAGGCACTGGATCATGGCCCACCCCAGCCGCGCCCCTCGCCGCCCCTTCGCGCCGCGCATCACCTCCGCACTCATCCTCGCCCTGACGGCGAGCCTCGCGAGCACCCTGCCCGGCCTGACGACGCGAACGGCCCAGGCGGCCACCGCCGACTACACGGCGAACTGCAACACCAACCTGCGGTCGAGCGCGAAGCTCAACGGCACGGTTGTCGACGTCCTCGACGCGGGGGGCACGATCACCGCCGACGGCACCGTGACGGGCGACGCCTGGTCCGTGACCTGCGACGGCGACCACGCTGCGAGCAGCTGGTACAAGATCGTCGCCGTCAACGGCAAGAGCACGACCACCCTCTACGGCAGGTCCGCCGTCTACGCCGCGACCGGCCTGTTCAGCGCTGCCGGCAGCACGCCCCCGCCCCCGACCGGCCCCTACATGAACGGCATCGACATCAGCCACTGGCAGGGCGCGGTGGACTTCGCCAAGGTGAAGGGCGCCGGCTACCGGTTCGTCATCGCCAAGGCGACCGAGGGCATCGGCTACACCGACCCCAACTGGACGAAGTATCGCGACAACGCGCGCGCCCAGGGCCTGGCCGTCACCGGCTACCACTTCGCCCGACCGGACGGCAACCCCACGAAGCCCCGCGAGGAGGCCGACTGGTACGTGAGCCAGCTCGCGCTCCGGCCCGGCATGCTCATCCCGGCGCTCGATCTCGAGCGATCCGGCGGCATGTCCAGGACCGCGCTGACGGCGTGGGTCCAGGCGTGGCTCGACGAGGTCTACCTGAAGACCGGCGTCCGCCCGATGGTGTACACGAGCCCGTCCTTCTGGCGCACCTACCTCGGCGACACGCAGACCTTCGCCGACCAGGGCTACACGGTCCTGTGGATCGCCCACTGGGGCGTCTCGAAGCCCACCGTCATCGGCAACAACTGGGGCGGCCACGGCTGGACGTTCTGGCAGTACGGCGGCGGCCCGGTCCCCGGGATCAGCGGCAACGTCGACCTCGACTACTACAACGGCACGGACCTCACGAAGGTCACGTTTGGGGCCACGTTCGGCCTGTCGTCCGGGGCGTCGCTGAACGGCTCCGTGAAGCAGGGCGGCACCACGAGCTTCCCGGTGTCCATCAACCGGACCTTCTTCACCCTGCCGGTCTCGCTCTCCGTGTCCGGCGCCCCCGCGGGGACGACCGCGACCCTGAGCACGACCTCGACGAGCGGGAGCTCCGCAACCCTGTCGGTCCGGACGTCGAACAGCGGCACGATCACGCCCATCGGCACCTACACGCTCAAGGTGACCGGGACGGCCAACGGGTTGACGCGCTCGACCACGATGTCGCTCGTCGTGACCGACGGCGTCGCCCCGGTCGCAGCGGCACCCGCCTCCCGGCAGTACTTCATCTCCACGCTCGGCTCCTCCTCGAGCCCGATCAAGACCTCGTGGTCCGCGACAGACGCGAAGGGCGTGAAGGGCTACACCCTGCAGCGCCAGGTCGGAACCGGCTCGTGGACCACGGTCAGCCTCTCGTCGATCACGACGGTCTCGCTGTCCCAGTCGCTCACGCTCGGCACGAGCTACCAGTACCGGATGCGCGCCTACGACGCCAACGGCAACACGAGCGCGTGGGCCTACGGCCCGACGTTCTCCGGTGCCCGAACGCAGCAGACGAGCACGTCCGTGAAGTTCTCGTCCGGTTGGTCGACCTCATATCCGTCGTCGGCCTCGGGTGGCAGCGTGAAGTACACGAAGAAGAAGGGCGCGTCGGTGTCCTACACGTTCACGGGCGCCTCGATCGCGTGGGTCTCGCCGAAGGGCCCGGCCCGCGGCTCCGCCGACGTCTACATCGACGGCGTCTTCAAGGCCACCGTCAGCCTGTATTCCTCGAGCTACCAGGCGCAGCGGATCGTGTATGCGTACAACTGGTCGTCGAACGGCACGCACACGATCAAGATCGTGAACCGCGCGACGTCCGGCCATCCGCGCATCGACGTGGATGCCTTCGTCCGGCTCGCGCACGACTGACCGCACCGCAGGGTGCGGCCGAATCGCCTAGTCGGCGCCGGGGCTGCCGAGCTCCGTATCGCGCAGCTCGCGGCTCAGATCGCCTTCGACGGCGGCCTGGCGTCGCAGCTGCGCCGCGAGGCGCTCCACCTCGTTCGACAGCTCGATCACCCGCGGGTCGCTCGGATTCAGCCCGCGCTTGGTTGCCTCGAGCGCGTCCAACCGCTCGGCCGTTGCCGACACCTGCGCGCTCGTGGTCTTGAGATCCTCCGCCAGGTCCTCATCGTGCATCTGCGACCAACTCCACGTTCAATCGGTTGACGCCTCTTCGTCCACCCAATGCCCGTCGCGGTACACGTACCACGACTCCGCCTCGCCGGAGATCTCGCGGTTGCGGGCAACGACGTTCGGGTAGGTCGGCCGCAGCTGCTCGACGAGATCCTCGGGACGGCTGGTGCCGCCACTGACGAAGTCGGCCGTGCGCTGCGCGAACGTCACGTCCGACAGCGGGTTCACGAACAGGTTCGGGCGTCGAGACCCGCTGCCGGAAATGCTCACGAGGCGGGTGCCCCGCGGCTCCGGGCGGTGGGTCGGATCATCATCTCCTGCACGCTGACTCGCTGCCATGAGCTCACTCCGCGATGACGGACAAGGCCGATCTTCCATCAGCGTGGGCCCGTCCGTCGAGGCTTTCCGGTGCGGTCCCCGCAGTTGCAATGCGCCCGAAACGACGGTCCGGCACCATGGCCGCGTGAGCGATACGTCACTGCGGCTGCGCACCACCTCCGACGCCCTGCTGCGCGACCTCGAGGCGCTGGGCGCGCTCGAGGAAGAGAAGCGCTCCATCCTGCCCAGCGACCCGCGCCTGACGGAGCTCGCTGCCCGCATCCACGAGATCGCGGCACGGGTGCTGGCGCGGAGCGCTCACCAGCGCGAGCTGACGGAGATCGTCGCGGCAGATCCGGAAGCCGCCGAGGACCTGCCGATCGAGGATGTCGACCGATCGCCGGCAGCGATCCTGGCCGAATGGCGCGCCGCCGAGCAGCGCGCGTCGATGGTGGACCAGTCCTTGCCCGAGGCCGAGGAGCTCAGGATCCTCGCCGACCGCCTGCGCGAGGAGTACCGCGTCGCCTTCAAGCGCCGCCTGCTCTAGCGGGCCCTGCGCCGAGCGGGGCCGGATGTAGCGCGCGACCCGCCTCGCGACCTGGGAATCGCTGCGCCGCCGCGCGTCCCCGCATGTCGGCGCCATGGGCGCCCATCGCGGTGCCATGCACGCGCCATGTGCACAAGCACGTCAAGGGAGCCACAAGGCGCCGCTCCGGCGCTCGCTCCGGCCTCCGCCACCACCTTCCAGGCCCTCCGGCAGCGAGCGTGAACGTGGCCCGGTCCTTCGACGGCTTGGAATCCGGGAACGGTGCGTTCTCTTGCCCTCACCAAGAGCCCGTTGTGAACATGGTGCGTTCATCGATGCGCAGACGCAGGGTCGCGCCGTCCCGTGTCCCGCCCGGGCCTACCAGCCCGCCTTGGCCCTCGATCGAGTGAGGCGCCGCAGGCCGGCGTCGAGCGTCAGGACGATCGCGACGAGGCCGGCCGCGCCCGGGATGACCATCGCGGCGAGATCGCCGGCACCCGTCACGGCATCCGTCGACCCGGCCATCGCCAGCTCCACGACCGCCGCGACCACGAGGCCGACCGCCATCGCCACCGCCACCAACAGCCCGTACTCCCAGAACCTGCGCATGCCCGCCATGGTGTGCCGTCCCCCGAATGCAGCGAAATGGGCTCCTGGGACGCGCGGTCTTGCGATTCCGTGACAGTCCCCGGCGCGCCCGCGCACCGCCTCGAAGACTCGACTGGTCCCGGCTTGCGCCGCGCCGTACCGTGCACCTCGAATCGGGCATCGCGCCCGATGACGGAGAGCGGGGGAGGGAGTGACGGGCATGAGCATCAGCTCGATGACCAACGTCGCCTTCGCGCGGCGGCGGGACGTGGCGCCGGAGGACAGGGCGCCCGGCTCGGTGGAGGAGATCGCGGCGGCGAAGGGCGACCCGGCGGGCGTGGCCACGGGATCGACGGCCGCCCTCTCGGCGATCGCGGCGTACATCCCGACGGAGGTGCTGACCGTCTACGTCGCGGTCGTCGCCGCCCTCGAGCCGGCGAAGGGCCAGGCAGCCGTCGCCGCCGGCGCGAATGGCGCGTGGATCTCGTTCCTGCTGTTCCTGATCGCCACGCCGGTCGTCGTGTGGCTGGTCTACGCGGGCAAGGTCCGCAAGGCCGGCAAGCGGCTGCCCACGAGGGTCAAGCGCTGGCCGCGCTGGGAGATGTTCGCCGCCACCGCGGCGTTCACCGCGTGGGCCTTCGCGCTGCCCGAGACGCCGTTCACGAGCCTCGCCTGGTACAGCAGCGCGATCGCCGCGGTCCTCGTGCTCGTCGTGACGACGGCCCTGGGCCTCGTTGCGCCGCTGGTGGCCAGCAACCTCGACGCCTAATCAACGAACAGCGCCGGTCGAACCGGCGAGGGAGATCGCCCAATGGTCTCGGTCGTCCCGAAAGGGGCTTCACCGTTCCGCGACGAGCCGTATTTCCAGATGGACGGCTCGGAATTCGAATCGTCGAACTGCGTGCTCGCGACGTGCACGGAGCTGATCGGCCGGGTCACGGTCGGCCGGCTGCGCGTCAGCGCGAAGCGGCTGCGCGTGCTGTCCGGCGACACGGTCAACGGCCTCACCTACGGCCAGGCGGCCATCGCCGTGCTCAAGGCAACCGGCAACGAGATCAGGCTCGAACCGCGGTTCGGGCTCGACCGCGACCAGGTCCGCGACCTCGCGGCCTCGGGCCGCCCATTCGGAATTTCGATCGACTGCTCGGTCACGATCGGCACGACGCGCCGAACCGGCTCGTACACCGGTGGTCACACGGTCTACGTCGGCGACTATCAGCACCGCGCCGCGGTGCTGAACGAATGCCGGTGCGAGCGCAATGCCGCCGACGCGCATGCCGAGTTCAATGTCGAGGATCCGGGCACGCACGCGACGCACCGCTGGTGGAGCGCGGGGCTGCTGTACCGCGCCGCCGAGAAGCGCGGCGGCGGTGCGATCAACGTGCTCGTCGGGTCCGACACGGAGGGCGTCCAGCGCCGGGGCGCGATGAAGGGCCGGCTCCGCGAGAAGCCGGACGTCACGTCGAACGACCTCGGGCCGGTCGTCCAGGGCAAGGTCTACGAGGTCATCGCGACCGTCAACGGCGGGCCCTGGAAGCGAGACGACGGCACGGAAGCGTTCGGCTGGCACCAGATCGTCCACGACGGCGCGCCGGCATTCGTCGCCGGGGAGCGGTTGCGGCCATGAGCCAGGGCAAGGGCGAAGGCCCGGCGAAGCGCGACGAGGCACGCGCGAGGGTCAGGGACTGGTTCGACAAGGCTGAGCACAAGCTCCAGGGCCCGGACGACGAGCGCGACAAGCGGACGAAGAACGACGACCTGCGCGACCCGGCCGTCGGCGGTGTCCCGGATCCGGAGTTCGAGTAGCCCGCCACGGGCCGCGCCGTTCTAGGCTGCGGGCATGAACGACGACACCTCCGACAACACCATCGTCGATCGACAGTTTCGCCACATGGCCTGGGCAAACCAGGCGCTCATCGCCCGGCTCATCGAGCAGGGGGATGCCGCGTTGGCGCTCACGGCGCCGAGCAACGAGTGGAGCGCCGGCCGGATCCTCGTGCACCTCGTGAACTCGGCGAACGGGTACGCCGCGCGCCTCGAGGGCCTGTCGCGACAGCCGCAGGCCGACGCTCCGACGACGGTCGCCGAGCTCCCGGCCCTCGCCGAGCGGCTCGCGGCCGTCGATGCCCGGCTGCGCGCCCACGCGGCGCGGCCGGACGGGATGGCGGCCTATGCCGGCCAGGAGAACGCCTATCCGCGCTCGACTGTGCTCGCGCAGGTCATCCATCACGCCACGGAGCACCGCGCGCAGATCGCCGGCGCCCTGGCCACGAACGGCAACAACGGGATCGATCTCGATGCGATCGATCTCTGGGAGTTCACCGACGCGGAGGCGGCCGGGGCCTGACGTTCGCGCGCGATCTGCCGACGATCAGCCGGCGGGCCAGCGCTCCTCGAAGACGACCTCGTCGCGGGGCAGGCGAGCCTTCTCGGCGCCGAGCTTCGGCGCCCGGGCTTCGTCGGTCGGGTGGCCGAGGACGACGATCGTCCGGCACAGCCGGTCATCGGGCAGGCCGAGGAGCTGGCCGGCCATCGGCTGGATCGCTGGCAGCAGCCACGCGATGCCCGCGCCGACCCGCAGGAAGCTCGCGGCGATGAGCATCCGCTCGGCGGCGCGGCCCTCGTCGTAGGCGTACGACTCGGCGTCCTCCGTGTCGGCAGGGACCACGATCGCGACCGCGGCGAGCGCCGTCGCGAGCGAGCGGGTCTGCGGCAGGCCGGCGTCGTGGAGGCGCAGGATCGTCGAGCGGTCCCGGATCACGATGAACCGCCACGGCTGCGAGTTGCGGCTGCTGCCACTCCAGCGCGCCGCATCGACGATCGCGCCGATCTCCCGGTCGGTCAGCGGCTCGTCGGTGAACTGGCGGTACTGGCGAACGCGGATAAGGGGCCGGACAAGCTGCCCTGGGCTGCGGTCGCCGCCTCGATCGGGATCGGTCATCTCGGGGAGCGTGTCACGACTCGGGCGTCGGTGCCACGGCGGCGTTGCCGCCACCGCGTCGGGTGCTGGCAACGAGGATCGAGACGTTGATCGCGATCGCGGCGGCAAGCGCGAGCCCGAACGCGACCGGGATCGGCCACGTGGGGAGTGCCGCCGATACGACGAGGAAGAAGGTCGAGAACCCGGGCAGCCCGAGCAGCAGCCCGCGCACGACGCCGAGGGCCTGGGCCGGACCGGCGAGGCGGTGCGCGAAGCTCGTCAGGACGCTGATGTACACCGGGTACGTGGCAACGATCCCGGCGACGTGCCCGCCGATGATCGGCGCGAGGCCGCTGATCGCGAGGACGAGAGTCGTGGCCACGATGGCGCGCGCCGGGATGTCCCAGGTCCCGGGTTGCACGACCGCGAGCGGCTGGTCCGGGCGTCGAACCCGGATCAGGCCGAGCCCGACGGCGATGGACGCGAGCGCGAGCAGGAACAGGAGCGGCGGGTACGGTGGCACGAACGCCGCGATGACGGCCGCCGCGACCAGGTACCCGGCGCTCGCCGTCACCAGCGCGCCCTGCCAGCCGAACCGCCGGCTGCCGATCGCATAGCCGCCCGCGAACGCGACCTGCGCCGTCGCGCCCACGAGCGCACCCGTCGCGGCGTCGGCGCCGGCGGACCAACCCAGATCGAGCGCGATGAACAGCGCGATCGGTCCGGAGGTGAGCGGTAGCGCGATGAGCCAGCCGCTCAACAGCGCGCCCCAGCGGCGCCCGGCGAGGCTCGCCGAGGCGATGAGCAGGGGCGTGAGAATCAGTTTCGGGCCGAGGAATGCCACGGCCCGAAACTGTACGTGCTGCGGGGCGGCCGCCGGGCCGCCGTCGATTACTGGTAGGTGACCGCCACCGACACCCCGTCGAGGCTGAAGGTCTTGTTCGTCGAGTTCGCGAGGTCGACGATCCGGACCCGCAGGTTCGAGCTGAGCGTGGCCGACGACCACGTCATGCCCCACAGGTCGGCGGTGGTCCCGAGGGTGTAGGTGGTCATCGACGTCTTCAGCGCCGCGGACACCTTGCCGGTGGACCACGTCGCGCCGCCGTTGTTCGACACCTGAACGCAGAACTTCGGCGACTGGCTGCTCGAATTCGCCTTGCCGCGAACCTGGACCTGGAGGCCCAGGATCGTCGCGCCGAGGCTGCCCATCGAGAAGCTGCCGGCGACCTCGGAGTCGCGTGTGGTGGCCGTGCAGCTCTGGCTCGACGCCGTGCCGCTGCTGGCATCGGTCGCGACGTTGCCGTCGAACCCGACCCACCAGTTCGCGGGTGCCGTCTGGTAGCCGTTGCCGTCACCGCCCGTGCCGGCGACCGGGGCCGCCGACGGGAAGACGAAGGCCGTCGTCACGGGGCTCGCCACCGGGGCGAGCGCGAAGTTCTGGGTCGTGGTGTTCCCGGCGGTGACGCCCACGCTGGCGGGCGCGCTCGTCGTGAAGCCGGTCTTCGATGCCGTGACGCTGTAGGTCGCCGGCGTCAAGTTGGAGAACGTGTAGTGGCCGGCCGCGTCGGTCGAGGTCGAGCCACCGCCCGAGATCGAGACGGTGGCGCCGGAGATCGCCGCCGAGGTGGCGGCGTTCGTGACGGTGCCGGTGATCGAACCGGTCGTCGGCGTTGCGCCGGTGCAGCTCGGGAAGGAGAACGACCCGATCCGCGTGCGCCAGTTGAACTGGCTGACGCCCGACGGGTAGTACTCGCTCGTGAACCAGAACGTGCAGTCGTCGACCGGGTCGACCGTGAGGTCTGCGTAGTCGCCCCAGCGTCCGTTCGTGCCGGACTGGCTGCCCGCGCCGCCGAAGAGCGTTGCCTCGCCTTGCCCGAGCGTGTTGAGCGGATCGCCGACGAGCCGGCCCGCGTAGCGGAGGCCCGGAACGATCGAGGCGCTGGATGCGGAGAACCCGACCGCGATGTCGCCGTCCTTGTCCATGGCCGCGGAGCCCATCCAGCGCCACGTCGTGTCCGGCTGGTAGGTCGATTCCTGGTAGACGGTCACCGGTCCGCTCGTCACGTTCCGGATCTCGAACCAGCGGATGCCGCCGACCCCGCCGGAGCT
>DASSHR010000065.1:0-9308 GCA_035692745.1 Candidatus Limnocylindrales bacterium
TCGTGCGGCCGCGGCGTCGGCGGCATCGAGCGTCCCCTCGCGCCCGACGATGGGCTCGAGCCCGTGTCGGCGTCGCGCCGTTCGCGCCAGCGGGATCTGTCGCACGGGCGAAGGATGGCAGACCGCGCCCGACGCGGGCCGCCGGGCGCCCCGAGGTGACGGCGCGCGAACCTAGACCGCGACGGCCTCTGCGGTGCGCGCGGGCTCGGGCCGGGTGGCGACGACGTGCTCGATGGCCCGGCGCAGGATCTCGAGCCCTGCCGGATCGAAGTCGTACGACCACTGCCGGATCCGTTCGGGCCGGCCGAGCTGCTGGTCGAGCTTCTGGGCGAATGCCTCACGGGACATGAGGATCACGTCCGCGGTGCGGTCGATGAGGGTGATGCGCTCCTCGTCGCCGATCGTCGCCGACAGGATCTCGACGCCCTTCGTGCCCGCGATGGCGAGCGTCTCGGCGATGTTGTCCGTCCCACGATCGGTCGCACAGATGACGCCGATCTGCGAGCCCGCCGGCAGCGCCGAGATCTCGTGGACCAGCTCCACGTACCCCGGACCGATCAGCATCGCCACGACGGGCATGCGCCCGCTCGTCAGCACCTGGGCTTCGTCGGCGTGGAAGGTCGTGGTCGCGACGAGGTCGTAGTGGAAGCGCTCCAGGCGATCCGGGATCTCGTCGAGCAGCGTGCCCTCGGCCTCGATCAGGCCGGCGAACTCCTGGTTGAGGCGCTCGGCGTCGTAGCCCGCGTCCGCGGTCGTGCACTCGGCAAAGAGGACGCGGACCTCGCGACCCGGGCGCTTGCGCTCCGATGCGGCGGCGTAGGCAGCCGCGGCGACCTCGTCCGGCGTGAACCCGGCCTGCGCGGCGCGGCGGAGCATCTCCGACACGATGCCGCCCAGCGCGTCCGGCCGGCGGCGATGGACCGTTCGATCGGCGACCACCGTGCCCGCTCCGTGGCGGCTGGTGACGAAGCCGTTGTCCGCCAGGCGGCGGTAGACGGCGCGGATCGTGTTCGGGTTGACGCGCAGGGCCGCGCCGAGCTCGCGCACCGGGGCGAGTCGAACGCCCGGCTGGAAGCGGCCGGATTCGATCTGGTACGCGAGCTGCCAGTAGATCTGGGTGGAGATGGGGACGTCGGAATCGCGCTCGACGTCGAGGCCGCGGTCGGCCCCCGGCTCGGCCCCCCGATCGGCGGCGCTGGGGAGTACGGAAGGATCGGTCTCAGGCATTGACATAGTCCGCTAGTCCAAGTAGTCTTCGACTTGGCCTAGTCAACTGTACCAAAGCGTCCAAGCGCCTCGCGGAAAGGTCGTATCACGATGCAGGGCCTGATCTTCTTCATGGTCGTGTTCTTCGCCTTCGCGGCGCTTGGCTCGTTCGCCATCGCCCTCGGCGTCGACAGCCGCCCCGATTTCGGCGATGACCGCGCCGCAGCCGGCGGCATCACGACCTGACGCTTGCAGCACGAATCCCTCCTCGTCGTCAGCCCGTGGCGCGCTGTCAATAGGTAAGTTCACATACCCGTTGCACGTTGTCACCAGGAAGCGTCGGTCGCGCAGGGCCGGCGCTTTCTGATTTCCTGGACATCCGAGCGTAGGATCCTGGGCATGGTGAACCTGCCGCCCGACTGGGAAACGATCCAAACGTCTGACGAGCTCGAAGATGGCTCCGTCGTCGTGCTCGCGGCCCGGACTGCGACGCTGGACATTGGCGAGCACAAGCGCAATGAATTCGACCAATACGCGATCTTTCGCGCGGATAGCGGCGATGTCGTCCAAGGTCCGATCAGGTGGGACCGGGCATCGGCGATCGCGGACTACGCCGAGGCGACTGCCAAGGTCTCATAGCGTCGCGCAGCGTGGCAGCGGGCAGCATGTCCGCCGCGCGCGACTTGGTTGCGCCTTCATTGAAGCTCCTGACGGACCACTCGCGGACGTTATGTGGCCCGTTGTCTAGACGCCAGGAGGCGCTCGCAACGCGCTCAGAGTTCGGCGCGAGCCGCCGCCGGCGGCGGACGGGTGGTACCCGGCGAAGATCGAAATACCCACTAGACGGGTGGTATGTGGCTGCTATCGTCTCCTATGGAATTCTGGCCTCTTGCCGTAGGGAGTGCATGCGCGGTGAGGAAGCTCCGTCGGACCGGTGTCGGTGCGGTGCCGTTCCTAGTCTTCCTGTTTCTTACCGGCCCATCGAGTGTGTTCGCAGGTTGCTACCAGACGAACCTCGGCGCGTGGCACGACTACCCGTATGCAGCGCCCTACATTGGCGCGCAGGCCACCGTTGATCTGTTTGCGGCGACGCCGAATGACCACTCGTCAACCATTGTCCATCCCCTGCAGATCGGCGGCTCATCGGGATCGGGCGACTTCATCGGCTGGGGGACCGCCATCGGCGAGGGTGTCAGCCAGTGCCCCGACTACTTCGGCGCGAATTGGCAGGTGTATGTCGATGGGGCCAGTTTCGGCACATATTTCTGTCATCAGCCTTTCGGCTCGCTTGCGAGCAACGCGTCCGGACAGGTCTTCAAGATGCAATTCGAACCCTGCCCTTCAAACCCCCAATTCAGCCAGTGGGCGATGTTCTTGAACGGGGTCTTTAAGGTGTGCCAAGGCATCGACTCAACGAGCGCAAATCGGGTGGTCGCAGGCGGCGAGTCCATCACGTCTGGCGGGGACCAAGTGATCGACGTTCGGTATCGATCCGACAAATACCTCAAAGGTTCTACGTGGAGCGCCTGGGGCGCCGGTGACTCGTGCACAAACTCGCCGTACAAAATCCAGCTGAACAGCAATAGCGACTTCAAGGCGTGGAAGTCATGAGACTCACTCGATCGCGAATTCTCGTGGTGGTCGCCGCAGGAGCAATCGCCGTCGGCGTGGGATTTTGGGGCGCTACAGGCGCCCATGCGGCTCTCGCATGCGGGCCGACCGGCGAAATCTCCGAAGCCGACCAGAGCTACACCCCATATGCGCTGATGCGTGGACATGCCCAAGAGCTGCCGATCGGTTCGACAGGATCGGTCGCCGACTCGCCTGCGACGTCTGTGGATGGAGTCAGCCTTCCGGCGGAGCCAAAGGCAATTGGAGGCTTGCCGCTCCAACTAGTAATTGATGCGCCCGTGATGGCCGACGCGTCCGGGACGACGGTGACAGACGTTCGCGCGTACTACGCGTCCTTCGCTCCGGGCGGATTGACGATCGACGAGTTCCTCTCCAAAGGCGGGATCGTCCTCTCGTTCTCGAAGTCCGTCGGGCGAGATGCAAACGTCGTCGTCGCAACAATCGGGAAGCGAGCGACCTTGGTTGGAGTTGAGTCCTTCAATGCCGCTCTGGTTCATGCAGACCCGCTCGAAGACGGAACGAGGCCCTACCGGCTCTACTGGTCTGACGGGCAGCGCGATGGCCTGCTCATGGGGGCGGTGTCGCCGAGCGTCCTGGTTGATCAGGCGCGGGCGCTGTACTGCTCCTAGGTCGAAACGGGTACGCCTTAGGGACACCGCTGCGCGAAGCCCACGCCGGGAACCGCCGTCCACGGGGCGGGTGTTGCAGGAGGCCCGTATCCGACGACTTGGATCGCCGCGATCTTGGCACTGGGTACGCGGACAGCAAGGGCATTTGGCACGCAAGCCAGGAGCCACGCGCTCGTGCCGTCATCCGCAAGGACGCTGTAAACGCCATCCGGCGCCGCGGCACCGCCCTCGAACGTGACGTGAGCGACCGGCACATTCACTGCTGTCGGACCGAAACTCACGGCTAGTCCCGATGCAAGGGCGATGAGGAGCACGGCGGGGATCATGCGTGCGAATGGAACGGGCGCCCGGTCCCGAGCGCGCCAGGCGGCCACGCTGCGGTCCCGACGGCCGCACTCCCGGTAACGAGCGCGCTCGGGCTCTTGGTCAGGTCCCGAACTAGTCCCGCCCCTATTTCGAGCAGGAAGCCGACGAGGATGATCAAGAGGACGACCCACAGAGAGACGTTGTAGGCGGTCCTACGGAGCGAAACGCCGCGAACCGTCGGCCAGCCCGGAAATGTCAACGGTGAGATGTGCTTCAGGCTCCATACGCAGAACAGCCCGAGGACGAGAGCCGGCCCCGTGACGAATGCCCCTAGCACGGCAAGCTGCGGTATCGGCAGCGCTGCCCCAACGCCCACCGGAATGTGACCGTTTAGTCCAAAAGCAATTTCGCGCGTAATCGCCCCTGCGATGGGCAGCGCGGCGCCGACGATCGTCAGGAACTTGCCCCCGGTTTCCAGGCTCGCGGATATGTTCTGCGGAGAGGCAGCGCTGACCGAGGGAGCCGAATGCTGTGCCACCGCCGCACCCTGAGGGAGCTCAGTGACAGGTTGGCTGTCATGGCATGACGAGCGCGGCTTCGGGGGGCTGGGCTAGCCTTTCGTCCTCCGGCGATGCATCAAGCGATGGACGCCGTTGACGTCGCCCGCACGCTGATCGCCGCGCCGGGGGCCAGAAACTCGGTGACGCTCGTCAACGATGCGGGAATTTTGGTCCGCGTTGACTCAATCGGCAACCCACGCGGTTGGCTTCAAGGTTCCGATTACTGACGCGCTCGTTCGAAGGAACGCCGAGCCGTGCAAATGGTTTACCCGCGCTTCTCCGTTCCGGAGTCGGGAGCGTCTTTGCTCCCTTTCGACATCGTCTCTTGGCCGACCCGGAACATGACGATGCAAGCCCGGAAAGCCGAACCCCCTGGCGCAACGCGGCCTCAGCCTTCGGGTTCCCGGCCACGGCCCAGCGAGCGAGGAACTGGGCGATCGCCGGCGGCGTGAAGAATGCGCCGCGTGCCTTTCGGGCATCGGATGTGTCGATCGCGACCAGCGCGTCAGCGCTCACCGGACTCCCAGAGACCGATCTGAGGCTCCCGCTTCTCTCGGTAGTCACGCAGCGCCTCGCGCACGATTTCGGCCATTGGCGACCGGCGCCGGAACGCCTCGGCTCGCATCCACTCGTACAGGTCTTCTGGGAAGCCGATCGGCATACGGATCAGCTTCTCGGGCTCGTCGTCGGGTGATATCACGGTATCGCGACGATATCGCGATACCAGCGCCCGCACAACCCAACCATTTACGAACGCCTGTTCGATATTAGCGCTGCTGCTTGCCGTCGGCAAGCCACGAAATTGCCGTTTACACGCCGCTAGGTCAGGCTTCCGCGGTGGTGCGTCGCCTCATCAGGCTGGCGCGTCGCTGCCAAACCAGCAGCACCGCCATGGCGACGATCCCCATGAGGACAGCTTGGCCCCAGTGACCGCCGAGGATCGACACCTCCATAGGTCCCCAGGTGAGCGCGGAGTCGCAGCCGTACGAGATACCGGACGGCAGCCCGGTGAGCGCGTCAAAGTGAGCGCACCCGGCAGCGTTGACCGGCAACAGCAGCGCGAGCCGGTAGGCAACGAAGCCAACAACAATCGTGAGCAGGTTCTTCACTGATCCACCGACAACTCGATCGCAGGTGGTCGAACGCGCCAGACAGCGTGCATCGGACGCATGTCCTTGTCTAGGTGGATCGAGCTCCAGAGACGCCGGCACGCAGCGGCGATTTCCGCCGGCGACGCCTCCCATTTGACGCCGCGCTTCATTCGCAGGTACGAACGAGGCGATCGGTCGAGCAGGCGTAAAGCGTCGTGACGTGACCGCCCTCCACGGCGGTCAACAGGTCGCGGAACGCCGTCCGTGTCTCGGACTCATGCCGCGACCCGGATCGCCCCCAGTCGCCGTCGAGGACGACGAGCTCGCCCGAGCCGATCGACCACCCGAGGCGCTCCCATCCGAGCCCGCCTGCTGGCGGACTGATGCGTTGGCGTGCGTGGACATCGCCTCATGCGCCGACTTCATGGCGATGACCAACGTCGAGCGGTAGCGCTGCTCCACGTTCTCGGCGTCGTAGTCCACGACGCGATCGGGTCGCAGCCCGTCGCCGTAGCGGGCGAAGGCGGGCGCGGGCATCGCCGGCGTCTGCCAGGCCCACGAGTCGCG
This sequence comes from Candidatus Limnocylindrales bacterium, assembly GCA_035692745.1. Classification (GTDB taxonomy): domain Bacteria; phylum Chloroflexota; class Limnocylindria; order Limnocylindrales; family CSP1-4; genus UBA5189. The sequence continues at coordinate 5,992 of DASSHR010000065.1, forward strand.
CGAGATGCGCCACGCGCGGAAGAGGATCGGCCCAGTCCGTTCGCGTCGGTTCGGGGGGCCGTAGACATCCGCCCAGTCCGCGTCGCCACCGGAGACATCGGCCCATGCGCGAGCGTGCTCCGGGTCAGCTACCGCCGGGCGGCTCACTCCCGAGATGACGCCAAGACGGAGGCGCGCCGCGGCAGGTACTGCGCGGTGCACCGTGTCGAGCGCAGGCATCACGACAGTCCCGCCGCGCGATAGGAGCGCTCGCGATCGAACCGGCCATTAGACCCGTAGCAGATGTCCGCCATGCGGACCACGATCCCGCGCCAGAGGTCGAATTCGTAGTCCTGCCGACGATCCGGCTCGGCGAAGCCTTCAGGCTCCGGACGCTCCCGCCGCAGTGCATCGGCGATCGCCTCGAAATGTCGCTTGGACATGAAACGGTGCTCCCACGGTGTTCGTCACCTCAGTGGTGGCGTCGTGGGAGCACCGTATTCTTACCCATGGCCTGCAGGCCGCGGGCTGACGGATTCTCGGACGTCGGTTATCGTGCGCAGCCGGGTATTTCGGTCGAGATGACGTACCGGCAAAAGGCCGGGAACCTCACCCGGATGCCGGTTCAGCCGTCGGAACGAACCGTTGCGCGGTGGGCGAGCCGCATCGACCAGCTCGCCCCAGGCGCCAGGGTGACCGGCCACGACAGGAGCAGCGCGCTGCCCTGGTAGACGCGCTCGAAGCCGGCCTCGGAGTTCGAGACGGTCTCGATCGGGGCGATCCAGGCGTCCGCGGCGGTGCCGACCTCCGTCTCGATCGACGTTCGAAGCCAGCGATTGCCCTGACTGAGCGACGTCACGCCCGCCTCCGCGCGGGCCGCGTCATGACGGGTCTCGACGCCGTTGATCGACCACCACGCATCCGGGTTGCCGCCACCGCCGAGCATCGTCGTGGCCCACTCGACGCCGATCCGGGCGACGAGCGGTCGATCGCCGACGTTCTCGACGGTCGCCGACCATTCGAGCGTGGGGTCGGACGCGCCGCCGCCGAGACGAATCGTCGTCTGGGCGGCGAGCGGGATGCGGATGCCATCGATGGTCGCCGCGCCATCGCGGGCGAGGATCGCCTCGCCGTCACCGAGCTTCGCGACGCGGAACGGGCCGGCTGCGAGGTCACCGAGCTCATCGCGCCCGCCCGCGCCCCAGGATGCTGGCGTCGCATCGGCGGCGAGGATCCGAATCAGCCCCGACCGGCGCTCGTAGTCGTCGTACACGAGCAGGGCGCTGAGGCCCTCCTCCTTCACCTGCACGCGATCGTGGATCGAGGCGGCGCCGTCCGAGCCTCCAGCGTCGGCACCCGCGTCGCCGGCGTCCCCCAGGGGGTCCGCATCGGCGACGCCCGCGGCGACCGCGACCTTCGCCTCGTGCTCGCGCAGCGTCTGGTGATAGGCCTCGGGCCGGCGTCGGAGCACGCCGGTGACGGCATGGCGCGCGGCCCGCAGGTCCCACGACCCGATCCCCGCGCCCTCATCGAGATCGATCCCCACGACCGCACCCGCGTTCGCGAGCAGCACCTCGTCTCGACCGTCGAGGTCGAGGTCGGCTGTCTCCGCACGGTCGCTCGTGCCCAATGACGCGTCCGCGATCGCCTCCGCGGCGATGAGGTGCGACAGCGTGGCCGCCCGCATGTGCGCGATGTAGATCCCGCCGAACAGGCCGTGCCAGTAGCAGTCGTTCGACTGGCCGCGGTAGAGGTGATCGAGCGCATCGGTCCGCTCCGGACCCGCCTCCATCGACTCGACCTTCGACGACACTCGGAGCATCTGCTTGTGCAGGTCGTTGATCTCGCGGTACTTCACCTGGAAGTTCCGCCAGAACGCGCCGCGCAGCCAGCGTGCCTCCGGCGCGTCCACCTCGCGCGCGTGGTGCAGCGCATCGGCGAACGCGCGCGACTCGTCGGCCGGCAGCGCCCATTCGCCCATCTCGGAATACGAGGATGTCGGCAGGTACACGCGTCCAACTGGCGGGTGCGCGGCGAGCCAGTCGGACGGTCGAACGGCCGTGAGCCAGTCTGCGTTCGACTCGAGCGCCTCGAAGAATCGCTCGACCCAGCGGCCCTTGCCCCAGCAGTGCTCCCAGGTCGTCGGCCACGCGCCGAACTTCTCGCCGTCATCGCCCATCGTCCCGACGCGCTCACCCGCCTCGGTGGCGTGCTCGCGGAGGTAGTCGATGACCTCGTCGACCTCCCGGAACGGGATGCGGTAGCGCAGCCCCTGCTCCGTCCCGAACACGGAGATGAGCCGACCCTTGTCCTCGGTCGTGTACGGGCCCCACATCTGGTCCTCGGGCACGGCGGCGGCGCGGAAGTGCGCGTCGTCGACGATCGTCCAGCCGTAGCCCGCGGCGGCGAGCGAGGTCGGGACGTCCGGCTCCCACACGCGCTCCGCGAGCCAGGCGCCCCGGGGCCGGTGCCCGAAGGCCTCCTCGACCGCGTCGGCCATGCGCCGCAGCTGGCCGATCCGATCGCGCTCCGGCAGCGAGGCGAGCACCGGCTCGTACAGCCCGCCGCCCAGGATCTCGACCTGCTCGCGCTCGACGAGCGCGCGAAGATCCGAGATGAACGCGGGTCGCTCGGCGATGAGCCACTCCAGCAGCGGGCCGGTGTAGTGCAGCCCGACGCGGACCTGCGGGTGGCGGGTCAGCGCCTCGACCATCGGCCGGTACGCCTGCTCGAACACGTCGGCGAAGACCCAGCCGAAGTTGCCGATCGGCTGGTGGTTGTGGAACGTCAGCGCGAGCGAGATCCGCGGATTCATCGGGCGGTCATGACGAGGGCGCTTCGGCCTCGGCCTCGTCGGCTTCGATCCGGGCGGGCTCGATCCCGGCGGCGGGCAGGTACAGGCGCTCGGTGTACTCGTGGAGCATCCGGGTGGTGGAGAACTGCCACAGGGTCGAGGCCATCGATCGGCGCATGCGCTCGATCCAGCGGGCCGGCGGGCTCCCGGCGCCGCCTTCGCGCTCGAAGAACGCCGGCACGACCTCGTCCTCGAGGATTCGGTACAGGTCCATCGCGTCGTTCCAGTCCTGGGCGGCTTCGTCGGCAAGCGTCTCGCGACCTCCGATGGCCCAGCCGTTCTCGCCGTTGAAGCCCTCGTCCCACCAGCCATCGAGCACGCTGACGTTCACGACGCCATTCATCGCGGCCTTCATGCCGGACGTGCCCGATGCCTCGAGCGGCCGGCGCGGGTTGTTCAGCCACACGTCGACGCCCTGGACCAGGAACCGCCCGATCCGCATGTCGTAGTCCTCGAGGATGAAGACGCGGCCGCGGAACTCCGG
>DASSHR010000066.1:0-15380 GCA_035692745.1 Candidatus Limnocylindrales bacterium
AAGCGCGTCGTCGGGCGCCGGCCGGGATCGGCTGGGCTCACGCCACCGGCGGCTCCGCGGGGCCGTCGTCATCGCGCTGGATCCGGTCCCGCTCCCGCGCCTCGAGCGCCCGGGCGGACGCGATCAGCCGGCGGTAGATCGCGAGGAGGTCGGCCTGCGGCGTCGGACCCTCGTTGTGGATCGAGACACGGAGGAGCACCTCACGCTCGCGCTCACGATCGCGGATTGCCCGCCGACCCATCGCCGCCTTCTCGTGGCCGATGGCGCGCACGAGCTGCGCGCGCTGGTTCAGCAGCTCGACGATCCGCCGATCCAGCTCGTCGATCTCGGCACGCAGTCGGGCGAGCTCGGGCGAGGTGCCGGCGGGTTGACGCGGACTCACCCGGCCGACCCCAGGTACCGCGCCAGCGCGTCGAGCGCCATCTCGTAGCCCGCCGCTCCGTGCCCGACGATCGATTCGAGCGCGATGTCGTGGAGGAAGTTGACCTGCCGGAACGGCTCGCGCGTCGAGGGATCCGTGACGTGCACCTCGATGAACGGCCGATGCACCGCCAGCAGCGCGTCCCGAAGCGCGACGGACGTGTGGGTCAGGCCACCCGCGTTGACGATCGCCGCGTCGAAGTCCTTCTCGTGCAGGCGGTCGATCAGGGCGCCTTCGTGGTTCGACTGGAAGAAGACGACGACGAGACCGAGGTCGATCGCCCGCCGGCCGATGTGCTGGTGGATCTGGTCGAGGGTCTCGGAGCCGTACAGGTTCGGCTCGCGCGTCCCGAGGAGGTTGAGGTTCGGGCCCTGGAGGACGAGGATGCGGCCGCTCATGCCGGTGCTCCGGCAGGAGCCTCGCGTCCCGCGAGCACCCCGAGCGCCACGTCCCGAACGAGCTCGTCCGGCACCTCGGCATCGATGGCGAAGCCGTCGGCGGTCGGGAGAACCCAGCGGAGCGAGCCGCCGGCGTGCTTCTTGTCGGTCGCCATGAATGCGAGCACCTCCGAGAGATCCAGGCCCATCGGCGACGTGCCGAGCTCGAGGGCATCCAGGAGCCGTTCGATGCGTGCGGCGCGCGCCGGCGGCGTGATGCCGCGAGCCTCGCCGATGCGGGTGGCCGCGCGCAGGCCGTACGCCACGGCCTCGCCGTGGAGCAGGCCGGAGAACCCGGCTGCCGCCTCGATCCCGTGGCCGAGCGAATGGCCCAGGTTCAGCGCCAGCCGCGCGCCCGCCTCGCGCTCATCCGCGAGGACGACGTCGACCTTCGCCCGGGCGGCCCGTTCCACGACCTCCGCCAGCGCACCGGATTCCACGGCGCGCCGATCGCCGCGAGCGATCGCCTGCCCGTCGGCTTCCAGGGTGGAGAAGAGTCGCTCGTCGCCGAGCGCCGCCATCTTCACCGCCTCCGCGAGCGCCGCGCGCCGCTGGCGGATGTCGAGCGAGGCGAGGACCGCGACGTCGATGACGATGAACGCCGGCTGGTGGAAGGCGCCCAGCAGGTTCTTGCCGGCCTCGAGGTCGACCCCGGTCTTGCCGCCGATCGAGGAATCGATCTGGGCCACCAGGGTCGTCGGCACCTGGATGAACGGGATGCCGCGCAGGTACGTCGCGGCGAGGAACCCGGCGGCGTCGCCGAGCGCGCCGCCGCCAATCGCGACGATCGGCTCGCGCCGCTCGACACGGAGCTTCGCAAGCTCGTTCGCCGCGTCCTCGATCACCGACAGCCGCTTGGCGTCCTCGCCCTGCGGCAGGAGCACCCGCTCCACGGCGAGGCCGGCCGCGACGAGGCCCGCCGCCAGCCGCTCGCCGACCGCGGCCCAGGCGCCCGGCTCCGAAACGAGGATCGCGCGCCGTGCCTCGAGCGCCGCGAGGCCGGCCGCCACCTCGCCGGCGACGATCCCATCCCCGAGCACGAGCCGGCCAAGTCGGGTCTCCTGGCGCAGGAGCACCGTCCCAGTGGGCGCGGGTCCGCCGGCGAGCTCGTCCACGGTCGCGATGACGGCACTCATCTCCGCGACCCCGACAACGCGAGACCCAGGGGCATAGAAGGGCAGCCGCGTCGCCGCCAGCTCCCGGATGGCGCCCATCGGATCGCGTCCCGCGACGAGCGGCCGCACGTTCGGGCTGCGGCGCAGGCGCTGGGCCAGGACCTCGGTTCGGACGTCCAGCCAGACGATGTGGCGACCGCGGAACAGGCGCCACCTGTTGCGCGGATCGACGATGGCGCCGCCGCCCGGCGCGATCACGCGGGTCAGCCGATCGCCACGGTCGACGCTCCCGAGGGCCTCGATCGCCGCGCGCTCGCGGCGCCGGAACCCGGATTCGCCCTCCGCCTCGAAGATCTCCGGCACCCGAATCCCCGCGACGCGCTCGATCTCCTCGTCGAGGTCGACGAACGATGCGTCATGGCGCGCCGCCACGCGCCGGCCGACGGCCGTCTTGCCGCTGCCGGGCAGCCCGACGACGACGAGCTCCATCGGCTCAGTCGTCCCCGCCGGAGCTCGAGGTGCCGCCCTCGGGATCGAGATGCGACCGGGCGGCGCGGGCGTCGGCGGCCGCATCGGCGCCACCCGGCGGCGCGGCCAGCCGGGCACGCCAGCGCGTCATGGAGTCCCTGACTTCGGCCATGGAGTCGCCGCCGAGCTTCTCGAGGATCGCCGTCGCGAGGGTCAGCATCACCATCGCCTCGGCCACGACGCCCGCCGCGGGGACGACGGAGATGTCGGACCGTTCGTAGTGCGCCTTCTCCACGGCCACGCCGGTCAGCAGATCGGCGGAGGGAAGGGGTCGGGCCAGGGTGGAGATGGGCTTGACCGCGCCGCGCACCACGATGGGCTCGCCGTTCGAGACGCCGGCCGTCAGGCCGCCCGCATTGTTGGACCGGTGGATCCAGCGCCCGGCCTCCCCGCGGCCCTCGATCACGTCGTGCACCTGCGACCCGAACCGGCGCGTCTGCTCGAACCCGAGCCCGAGCTCGACGCCCTTCACGATATTGATGCTCATCACGGCCGCGGCCAGCGCCGCGTCGAGCCGGCGATCCCAGTGCACGTACGACCCGAACCCGATCGGCACGCCCGTCGCGACGACCTCGAACACGCCGCCGACCGTGTCCCCGGCGTCACGCGCCTCGTCGATGCGGGCGATCATCCGCGCCTCCGCCTCGGGATCCGGGCAGCGCAGGGGGGATGCGTCCGCCTCCTCGCGGGAGCGCGTCGCGTGCGCGGGATCCACCGCGACGCCGCCGACCTCGGCGGTGAACGACCAGACGTCGATCCCGAGCTCGCGCAGGAACGCCCGGGCAACGCCGCCGGCGGCGACCCGAGCGGCGGTCTCGCGCGCCGACGCCCGCTCGAGGACGTTGCGCACGTCCGCGTGGTCGTACTTGAGCGCGCCGGCAAGGTCGCCGTGGCCGGGCCGGACCCGCGTGACCGGCGTCGCCTTCTTGTCCCCGCCCTCCGCCCGCGCCGCCAGCTCGGCCGCGGCCTCGTCGGACAGCGCCTCGACGGACATGACCTGCATCCAGTTCTCCCAGTCGCGGTTGGCGACGAGCAGCAGGATCGGCGACCCGAGCGTCCGGCCGTGCCGGACGCCGGCCACGATCTCGGCGTGATCGTGCTCGATCTGCTGGCGCGCCCCGCGGCCGTAGCCGCCCTGGCGGCGCCGGAGGTCGACCTCGAGTGCCGCCTCGTCGAGGGCCAGCCCGGATGGCACGCCCTCGATGGTCACGCCGAGCGTCCGGCCATGCGATTCGCCCGCTGTCAGGAAGCGGAAGGGCGCGGTCATGGTCGCGCAGTCGTCGGCGTCAGCCGACGCTCGACGCGGCCTCCGGCACGGCGCCATCGCCGTCGGCGCCGTCCCCGTCGCCCGCGGGTTCGCCCTCCGCGGAGCGAACGCCACCGGCGCGCGCCGCAGCCAGCGCGTCCTGCATCACCTGCAGCGGGGCGGGGGAGCCGGTCCACAGCGTGAACGCGGCCGCACCCTGGTGGAGCAGCATCGTCTCGCCATCGTTCGCGGCCGCGCCGGCGGACTCGGCCGCGCGGAGCAGGCGCGTGCGCTTGTAGATGAGGTCGAGCACGAGCAGGTCGCCCGTGATCAGCTCGCCCGGGATCGGCGACGTGTCGTCGTTGAGCCCGATCGACGTGGCGTTGATCAGCACCTTGGTCCGCGCGAGCTCCGATTCGATGATCGACTCGTGCCACGGCTGGGCCTTGAGGTCCATGTGCGCCGCGCTCTTGCCGAAGAACTTCACGAGGCCCTCGGCGCGATGGAGGTGGCGGTTGAAGATGATCACGCGCTGGAACCCGGCCCGGATCAGGCCGTAGACCACGGCGCGCGCGCCACCGCCGGCGCCGAGGATCACCGCCTGGCGCGGCATCTTCTGGCGCCCGACGAGCTTGTCGAGCGCGGCCTCGAAGCCCGGCACGTCCGTGTTGTGGCCGACGAGCCGGCGGCCCTCGCGCGTGAGCGTGTTGACCGCCCCGGTCGCCTGCGCCTCGTCGGTGAGCTTGTCGATGAGCGGCACGACCCGCTCCTTGTGCGGGATCGTGACGTTGGCGCCCAGGAACGCGTCGGCGCGGATCTCGGCGATCGCATCGGGCAGGTCGATCGGCGCGCGATCCCAGAGCTCGTACCTGGCATCGATGCCGGCCGAGTCGAACGCGGCCTGCTGCATCGCCCCGGACAGCGAGTGCGCGACCGGGTGGCCGATGAGGACGACGCGCTTGCTCATGCTCGGATCCTTTCGAGGTCGGCGAAGAACGTTGGGTATGAGATGGCGACGCTGTCCGCGCCGCGGACGCTGGTTCGACCGGTGGCGACGAGTCCCGCGATGGCGAACGTGAGGGCGAGCCGATGGTCGCCGAGGCTGTCGACCGTCGCGCCGTGCAGCTCGGTCGGGCCTTCGATGACGATGTCGTCCCCGTCGGCGCTGATTGTCGCGCCGAGCGCCGTCAACCCGTCGACGATGCCCGCGATCCGGTCGGATTCCTTGTGTCGCAGCTCGCCTGCAGCATGGATCGTCGTGGTGCCGCGGGCGCGGGTTGCGGCGAGGCACAGGATCGGGATCTCGTCGATCGCCGTCGCGGTGTCCGCGGGGGACAGCTCGATGGCTTCCAGGTCCGACGCCCGGACCGTGAGATCCGCGATCGGTTCGCCCACGCCGTCGTCCGGCGCGCCGCGCTCCTCGATCGACGCGCCCATGCGCCGAAGGAGGTCGATGACGGCTCGACGCGTCGGGTTGACGCCGACGCTGCGCAGCGTGATCTCGGCATCCGGGTGGATGGCGGCCGCAACCAGCCAGAACGCGGCCGCACTCGGATCGCCTGGGACCACCTGGTCCACTGCTCGGACCGTTGCCGGCCCGCCCAGCTCGACGATGTTCGCACCATCCGCCCCGCGATCGGAGCGAACGGCCACGCCTCGGGCGCGCAGCATCCGCTCGGTGTGGTCGCGCGTGGCGACGGGCTCACGGACGATGGTCGTGCCCTCGGCGGCGAGCCCGGCGAGCAGGATGGCCGACTTCACCTGGGCCGACGCAACCCGTGTCGTCCAGTCGATCCCGTCGAGCGGGCGCCGACCGGCGATCCGCAGCGGCGGCCTGACGCCGTCGCCCCCGTCGACGTCGGCGCCCATGGCTCGGAGCGGTTCGATCAGCCGCGCCATCGGCCGGCTTCGAAGCGAGCCATCACCATCGAGGGTCACGATCATCGCCTGCCCGGCGAGGATCCCCGAGAAGAGCCGCAGGCTCGTGCCGGAGTTCCCGCAATCGAGCGGACCGCGCGGCTGGCGCATCGATCCGGCGCCGTGCGACCGAACGACGTACTCGACATTGCCGTCAGGCCGCCGGACTCGTTCGACGTCAGCGCCAAGCGCCTCGACGATGCCAGCCGTCGATCGGACGTCCGCGCCATCGCCGGCGCCGGTGATCCGCGTCGCACCCTCCGCGAGCAGCGCGAGCATCAGGGCCCGATGGCTGATCGACTTGTCGCCGGGCAGCGCCAGCTCGCCGCGCAGGCGCGCGGCCGGCTCGATGCCCACCTCGGTCGGCAGCGCGGTCATCGCCATCTCAGTGTTTCGACAACCCGCTGCCGGCGGGTGCCTCGACGTGGGCCGGGCGCATGACGACGCCCTCGAGGTCGCTGACCTGCTCGTGGACCGGCAGGAGGTCGATCATCAGCGCCTCGAACTGCTCGATCGTGAGCTGCTGTTCCGAGTCCGAGAGCGCGGAGTCCGGATCCGGGTGGACCTCGACCATGATCCCGTCCGCCCCGACCGCGACGGCCCCCAGCGCCAGTGGCGACACGAGGAACCGCTTCCCGGTGGCGTGGCTCGGGTCGACGACGACCGGCAGGTGGGTCAGCGAATGGAGCAGCGGCACGGCCGCGAGATCGAGGGTGTTGCGGGTGTACGTCTCGAAGGTCCGGATGCCGCGCTCGCACAGGATCACGTTCGGGTTGCCCGACGAGACGATGTACTCCGCGGCCATGAGCCACTCCTCGATCGTGGCGCCGTAGCCGCGCTTCAGCATGACCGGCCGCGCGACTCGCCCGACCGCCTGGAGCAGCGAGTAGTTCTGCATGTTCCGCGTGCCGATCTGCAGGATGTCCGCGTACTCGGCGACGATGTCGACCTGGTTCGGCTCCATGACCTCCGTGATCACGGGAAGCCCCGTTTCCTCGCGCGCCTCGGCGAGGTAGCGGAGGGCCTCGACGCCGAGTCCCTGGAACGCGTACGGCGACGTCCGCGGCTTGAACGCGCCACCGCGCAGGATCGTCGCGCCGGCGGCCTTCACGCGCCGCGCCGTGGCCATCAGCTGGTCCCGGCTCTCGACCGAGCACGGGCCGGCCATCACGGTCAGCGACCCATCGCCAACGGCCGCGTCCAGCACGCGGATCACCGTGTCGGCGGGATGGAACTCGCGCGACGTGAGCTTGAAGGGGCGAGAGATCGGCGTGACGCGCGCCACGCCGGGCAGCGCTGCCAGCGCGGCCAGGAGCGCCGGCCTCCGGGACCCGATCTCGCCGACGACGGCGACCTTCGTCGCGCCTGCCGCGTCCGACGCGTCCTCGTACGGCGTGAGGCCCTCCGCGAGGATGCGGCTCTTCACGCCGAGGAGCTCGGCCTCGGTGGCGCTGGGTCCCATGACGACGAACATTCGGCGGCTACCTGCGTTGGATCGACGCTCGATCGGCGGAGAAACAAAAAAGCAGAGGTTTCGCGCCTCTGCCTGTGCCCGACACGTCCTGCCCCCGGTCACGGACCGGGATCAAGTCATGCCGGGCGCGGGTACTCGGAAAAGGAGGTGGTCATCTCGTGGACGGGATGATGGCCCCCGCTCGGGGGAGTGTCAATCGATCGGGCCGTGATAGATTTCCCGCCGCCAGCGGAGAGGTCGCATAGAGGCCTAGTGCGGCGGTTTGCTAAACCGCTAAGTGGGGTAACCTGCTTCGAGGGTTCGAATCCCTCCCTCTCCGCCATGTTCCTCCCGCGGGAACAACCGTGGCATCGCGCGCCCGTAGCTCAGTGGATAGAGCGTTAGGTTGCGGACCTAAAGGTCGTGGGTTCGAGTCCCGCCGGGCGCGCCACTCCTCTCGTTGCTGGAAGTGCCCGCTGGTCTTGGCGGCCGAACATCGATCGGGCTGTTGGCCCCGCGATGCGGCACGTCGTAGCCGTAGCTCACCCCGATCTGCGCGGCTGTCGGCGAGATCGGCAGCTAGGTCTTCGTGTCTTTGCCACCAGCCAGCGATGAGAACGACTCGGCGACGACGGGCGGGCGCGGCGACGTGTCGACGAGGAGGCGGAACACGTCGGGCCGGTTGTAATGACCCACGGGGTCAAACAGCCGTCGACCGGTGCGAACGAGGTCGAGGTCGAGGTCGGCGATGAGCGTCTCCTCGCGCCCGCGGATTGGCCCGGCGATCACGTTCCCACCCGGCCCGACGATCACCGAGTTACCGGGCTCGACCCAAGAATCGTTGTCGGCCAGCCATGCCTCCGGGATGAGCCGGTCGCGATGCGGGAAGTCGGCTCGGATCTGGTCAGGGTGAACGACATTGTTCACGCCGACCACGAACATGCGGTTCTCGCGGGCCAGGTGGCGCATCGTCGCGACCCACGCATCGCCCGGGGCGAAGGTGGGGGCCAGCCAGATGTCGACGCCCTGGGCGTAGAGGTGAAACCGCGCCAGGGGCATGTAGTTCTCCCAGCAGATGAGCCCGCCGATCCGCCCGAACGGGGTCTCCACGACCCGCAGGGTCGAGCCGTCGCCCATCCCCCAGACCGTCCGCTCGGAACCGGTCGGCACGAGCTTGCGGTGGTTCTCGACGAGCCCAGCTTCAGGGGACACGTAGAGCAGCGAGTCGTAGATCGTTCCGCTCGTCGGCGGCCGCTCCTCGACGCCGATTGCCAGCCAGACACCATGCTCGCGGGCGATGGCCGCGAGCCTGTCGGTTGCCGGACCCGGGACGGCGACCGCGTTCTCGGCCAGCAGCCGGAACCATTCGTCATCGCGCTGCCAGATCGGCTGCGTGTCGATCCAGATCGGGTTCCCGGGCACGAACGCCTCCGGGAAGACGACGAGCTGCGCCCCCTGCGCGGCGGCCGCGGCCGTCAACTCGGCAACGCGGTCGAGCGTCGCCTCGCGATCCATCAGGACGTAGCTCGCCTGCACGGCGGCGACGCGCACGGTCGTCATAGCTCCCCTCCGTCTCGGCAACCCCGGGCTGGCGGCGAGCATGCCACAGCCACCGAGGCGGAGGACGCCATCGGCCCCGACGTCACGCTGGGGCCGGCGCGCCTCGGGTCACGCGCGTGAAGGTTCGATCGACGAATCTCGGCGCGCCACGTCCACCAGCAGCCAGATCGTCAGCGCCACGACGAGCGCATTGCGCAGATTGAGCACCAGGATCGGCAGCGCTTCCTGCTTCACGAGATCCGCGTAGAGGAGCGGATGGATCGGGATCGTCAGCGCGGCGATCGCCACGCCCAGCCAGAAGTGTGGGCCGCGCAGCAGCGCAATGAAGGGCACGATCCACACGACGTACTGGATCGAGTACACCTTGCTGGTCACGAGCAGCACGAGCAGCGACGCGATCGCAAGGGTGGCGAGCGTCCCGGCGCGAACGCCAGCGCCTGACCGGCCGGCGCGTCCGCCATCGATTGCCGTTTCGGCCCGGACGCGCCGCCATCCGAGCCAGCCGAGCGCACCGAATCCGATCACGGTCAACACGGGCAGGACCCCGAGGAGCGCGCGCGCGAGCGGCCCGTCCACCTGCACCGCGCTGAACCCGAATGACAGGGTCGGTGGCGACCCGCCGACGAGGCCGACCAGCACGGCGAGCCCGCCACCGACCGATTCGATCTGGAGCCCGCGGCCGACCTGGTACCCGAGGAATTCGAACGCGTTGTCGCCTGCGAGCGCCACGAACGGCAGCAGTCCCAGGAGGACGGTCAGCCCGAACGTCGCCCCGACGCGGACGAGCCGGCCGAGATCGAATGGCACGAGCCACGGCAGCGCCAGCGCGGGCAGGAGTGCGACCGGGTACAGCTTGGCGAGCACGCCGACCCCGAGGGCGAACCCGACGAGCGTCGGGCGTCGCTCGATCGCCGCCCACAGGGCGACCGCGGTGAGCAGCGCGGGAAAGAGGTCGTACCGCCACGTGATCGCGAGCACCGCGCCCAACGTGACCACGATGAGCCGCAACGCCGATCGGCGGTCCCCGATCCGGGCGCCGATCTGCCCAACCACGACACCCAGGGCCAGCAGGAGGCCCGCCTCCCATGCCGCGAACAGGACCTTGTAGGCATCCAGCGCGACGTCGCGAGACAGGCCCGCCAGGTACGGGACGATCATCGGGATGAGCGCGGCCGGCGGGTACTCGAACTGCAGGTCGCGATAGGGGACGAGCCCGGACACCACGTCGTGCGCATCCTTGAGATAGAGCCCGACGTCGCCCTGGTCCGGGTAGAGCGATGGGGTCGGTGTCAGCGCCGCCACGACGAGCACCAGCGCCGGCGGAACGAGCAGCAGGACGCGGCCCGCGCGGCTGGGCGCGCCGTCGATCGAACCCGGCTGCGCCGTCACGGCGGCGAGCCTACCAGCGCGATCGACGCGGAACGGCCCCCGCGGGATGACCGCGAGGGCCGTGGTTGCGGCGAGGTCCGACCGGGCGACCCGGGAGCGGCGCGCGGTGTCAGCCGGCGTGCGCCACCATTCGACCGCCCTCGACGACGGTCTTGAGGCCGGACACGATGAAGACCATGCCGCTGGCGAAGCCCTCGGCCAGCTTCGAGCCCTTCTTGAGCCCGCTCGTGGTCACGGTCAGCTTCGTGGCGCCCTCGTCGGCCTCCAGCAGCCAGAGGTGCCGGATCGGGCCTTCGGCCTCGGACTCGGGATCCCATCGCGCGTGGAACGTCGTCTCGAGCCGCGTCGGCGGGTCGATCGACAGGATCTCGCCGTCGGCCGCGACCGTCCCGTCGGGATTGTCGTAGCTGATCGGCGCGCCGGGCTGCCAGTTGGAGCGGACGCGCGTGCCGTAGTAGTACTGCGCCGTGTCGTCGCCATCGGTGAGCGCGCGGAACACGCGCTCCGGCGAGGCGTTGATGTAGATCGTGTAGACGTGATCGAACGTGTCGTCGGGCGGAACGGCCATGCGTGGTGCCTCCAGGTGGTCCTTGATGGCGCTCATCGTTCCCACGACGGGCGCCGCGTACTTGCTGATCCATCGATCGTGGATGCGACGGATCGGGACGGGGTTGAGGAAATGGCGCTTCTCGCGCCCCTCCTTCCGCGTCGAGATCAGGCCCGCCTCCTCCAGGACGCCCAGGTGCCGCATGACCCCGAACCGGGTCATGTCCGGCAGATGGGCCGTGAGCTCGCCGAGCGTTTGGCCGTCACGCTCGAAGAGCCGGTCCAGGAGCAGGCGTCGACTCGGGTCGGCCAGCGCCCGGAACGCCGGAGCCGTCGAGTCGTCCACAGCCCGGACGATACGTGACTAATTAGTCACATGTCAAGGTGGCTGGAGATGCTGCGCCGGCGCTCCTTGCGAGCGACATGGCCGCGCGCCGGGCGTTGCGCCAGTCCAGCGCCCACCAGGACCCCGACCCCACCGAGCACCTGGACCGGCGAAACGCCCTGCCCCAGGAGCAGCGCGGCAAGCACGGTGCCGACGATCGGCTCGGACAGCAGCAGGACGGAGGTTCGGGTGCCGCCGATGCGGCGAACGGCGCGGAGGAGGAACACCTTGGCGAACGCGGCGCCGATGAGGCCGGCGACCGCGACCGCCAGCCACGCCGCAGGCCGGGCAAGCCACCCCACGCCGGGTGCAAGGTCCACCGGCACCGCAACGAACCACAGCAGCACGGCCGCGCCGCCCAGGATCAGCGCGCTCGCCTGGTCCGACGGCACCCGGGAGAACCCGTTGCGGGAGGCCACGAGATACGCCGCCTGGCACGTCGCGGCAAGTGCCGCGAGACCGACCCCGACGAGCGACACGGACAGCGCGCCGGACTCGCTACCGAGGAGCACGGCCACGAGCCCGCCGAGGGCGACGACCAGGCCCGCCGCCCGAGCGACGGTGAGGCGTTCGCGGCCGAGGACGATCGATGCGCCGGCCACGATGAGCGGGTAGCAGAAGTACACCGCGAGGACCGCGGCGACGGGCATCGCACCGTAGGCCGTGAACAGGCTCAACGACAGGCTTGCCTGGGCCACGGCCGTCGTGCCAAGCAGCACGCGGTCGCGCCGCCGAAGCGCCTGCAGGGCGATCTTCGGATGATCCGCGGCACGGATCGCGACGGCGATCGCGACGGCGCCGATCGTCGCGCGCAGCGCTGCGAAGGTCGCCGAGCCCATGCCCGCGCCGTACGCGACGTTGCTGACGGGGCCCAGGATGCCGAGCGCGAGACCGGCCGCCACGGCGTACACGACGCCCTTGCCGTAGTCACTCAGCCCGCCGGGCCGGGCGAGCGCGCGCGTCGCGAATCGCGCGCTCGCAAAGGCGTTCACGAACACAGGATCGGGATCCCGCCGTCGGCATCCAAGCGCCATCCGGCCCGCGCGCGGCAGGCACGACGGCCCGCGCGCCCGTAGGCTCGTGGGGCAAGGAGGACAGCCATGCGGGTCGGGTTCGTCGGGCTTGGAACCATGGGCGGCGCGATGGCCGCGAACGCGAAGCGCGCGGGCTTCGACGTCAGCGCCTGGAACCGCACGCCGGGCAGGGCGCCGGAGCTCGACGGGCTCGGCGTGACAACGCGTGACAGTGCGGCGGCCGTCGCCGCGAACAGCGACATCGTGATCACGATCGTCTCCGACACGCCCGACGTCGAAGCGGTCCTCTTCGGCCCCGGCGGCGTTGCCGAGGGCGCGAAACCCGGCACGCTCGTCGTCGACATGTCGACGATCTCGCCTTCGGCGACGCGCGATTTCGCGGATCGCCTGGCCGCGAACGGCGTCCAGATGCTCGACGGCCCGGTTTCCGGGGGCAGCGAGGGCGCCAAGAAAGGCACCCTGTCGATCTTCGTCGGTGGCGACGCGGCGGATCTCGAGCGCGCCCGGCCCGTCCTCAAGAGCCTGGGCACGACGATCACCCACGTCGGCCCGATCGGGTCCGGCCAGGCGGTGAAAGCCGTCAACCAGGTGATCCTTGCCGGCACCTACCTCGGCGTTGCCGAGGGCATCGTGCTCGCGCTGAAAGCCGGGCTGGATGTCGACCAGGTCGTCGGTGCGCTCTCCGGGGGCGCCGCCCAGTCGTGGGTGCTCGCGAACCGCAGCGGGCGGATGAAGGACAACGACTATCCGCTCGGCTTCAAGGTCTCGCTGCATCGCAAGGATCTCGGCATTGCACTCGCGATGGCCCGCGAGCTCGGCGCCTCGCTCCCGATCAGTGCGTTGTGCGAGTCGATCGAAGCCGGGGTGATGGGCCAGGGCCACGCCGATGACGACATGTCGGCCGTCGCCCGTTCGATCCGCGCGCTTTCCGGCCTGGAGTCCTGAAGGCGCGTCGGCGCTAGCCGCCCAGCCCCACCAGCAGCATCGGCAGCCCGAGCCGGCCGTCGTACCGCGGCCGGAAGCGCTCCACGTTGTACATCTGCTCCACGTCGACCCGGCGCGCCACGGAGCCCTTCGCCGGCAGGTCCGTGTGGGCGTACTTGCCATCGCGGATCGCGACCATCCGGCCGTAGGTCCCGTCGGCCACGAGGTCCATCGCCACGTTCGCGAACGTCGACGCGACAATCTGGTCCAGCGCGTCGGGCTGGCCGCTCCGGAGGTCGTATGTCAGCTCGATCGCAAGCGATTCGATGCCCGTCCGGTTCGTCAGCGCGCGGGCCAGCGCCTCGCCGACGTTCTCCTTGCGACGGTGCCCGAACGCGTCGGGCTCGCCGATCTCGGTGAGGTGACCGCCCTCCCAGATGGCGCCCTCGGCACTCACCACGATCGCGTAGTGGCTGGGGCTGAGGCGCCAGTCGTCGGCCAGGACCGCACCGAGCGCATCGAGGTCGTACGGCGCCTCGGGGATCAGGCAGCGCGCCGACGTCACGTACGCCGCGAACAGCGCCGAGAACCCGGCGTCGCGCCCGAAGATCCGGAACACGCCGATCCGCTCGTGGCTGCCGAGCGTTGTCCGCTGCCGGTCGATGAGCTCCTTTGCCCGCGTGATCGCCGACGAGAAGCCGATGCAGTACTCCGTGCCGGGCACGTCGTTGTCCATGGTCTTGGGGATCGCGACGAGGGGCACGCCCTTGTCGACCAGGATCCGCGAGAAGGACAGGGTGTCGTCGCCGCCGATCGTGACCAGCGCATCGATGCCGAGCGCCTCGAGGTGCTCGAGCACGATCGACGTCAGGTCGTAGCGTCCGTCAGCCGTCTGCATCGAGTCGGCCGCGGCCGGCTCCAACCAGGCCGGGAGTGAGGCCGGCTTCATGCGCGCGGGGTTCGTCCGCGACGTATGCAGGACGGTCCCGCCGGTTCGATCGATCGTCCGCGTGTTCGCTCGATTGAGCGGGCGCACGTACTCGGGGTCGAGCGCGGCCGCAGGCTGGACGTGGGTGAGGCCCTCCCAGCCGCGCCGGATGCCGAGGACGTCCATCCCGAGCTCGGTCGCGCGGTAGGTCACGCTCTTGATCACGGAGTTGAGCCCGGGCACGTCGCCGCCGCCGGTCAGGATCCCGATGCGTCGTGGAGTCGTCACGCCGCCAAATGGTAGCCACGGTCGGCGCGCGTGGCCGCGGGCGCGCTGCCGGCCGCCCGCGACCGGCGGCCCGCGACCGGCGGCCCGCGACCGGCGGGTATCCTTCCCCGGTGAACTACGAGCTGTACATGGGCGAGGCGCTGTCCGAGGCGAAGGCCGCCATCGCCCGTGGCGAGCGGCCCCACGCCGCGGTCGCCGTCGTCGACGAGGCGATGGTGGCGCGCGGCCACGACCGCGTCCGCGAATCCGGCGACCCCACGGCCCACGCCGTCGTGACGGCACTGCGGGAAGCGGCCCGACGGGTCGGCAAGGAGCGGCTTCGGGACGTGACGATGTTCTGCACGATGGAGCCCTGTCCGATGTGCGTCGGTGCGTTGCTCGCCGCCGACGTCGAGGCGCTCGTCTTCGCCCTGCCGAACCGGATGGACGGCGCGGCCGGCTCCGTCCTGCAGCTCGCCGAGCACCCCGGCCTCGGGCGCCGGGTGAAGGTCGTGAGCGGCATCCGCCGCGACGAGGTCGAGGAGCTGTACGCGGCCGCTGCCGCGAAGTAGCCCGGTCGGCGGCGCGCGCTCCTGCGACGCGTCCCTGCGGCGCGCCCCTCCCGACGCCGGTTCCTGTCAAATTCCCCGTGGTTGGGCGCTATTCCGCGGCCGACAGGCCCCGGCGGCCGGCCCCACGCTCGACTCGGTTGGGTGTCCTTGTCACCTGCCCGCCGGCCGGGCAGGTGTCACCGGCAACGCTGACCCGTACCCACCGGCCGAGCATTTGTCAGAAAGGCCGGCTATCGGGCTGAGCAGGTACCCGCTGATATCCTCCCCCGCGGAGAGGTGTCCGAGTGGTTGATGGTGCCGCTCTCGAAAAGCGGTCTGCGAAAGCAGCGTGGGTTCGAATCCCACCCTCTCCGCCACATCGGACGTCATGGGCGGGTCATCCGTGCGTTGGCGGCTCCGCTCCGTCGCTCACGGACGATGGCGTCCGCTCGCGAGCGGTGCTCACCGCCGCCTTCGGTTGCCACCACCCCTGACGCCCTCCGCTCCTCCCGAATCTCGCCTCATCGCCGGCAAGCTACCGATACTCCCACCGACATCTCGCCCGCACACGGCACAATGTCGGACCTCGCGGAGAGGTCGCCTAGTGGACTATGGCGCCGCACTGGAAATGCGGTTCGCGGCAACGCGTCGAGGGTTCGAATCCCTCCCTCTCCGCCAC
>DASSHR010000067.1:0-1221 GCA_035692745.1 Candidatus Limnocylindrales bacterium
CCTCGGAAGTGACGAGACCTGAGCGCATACATCGGCCACGAGACGACATAATTTCGCCCGTGGCGCCCGCTTCCCGCAACACCTTAACGGCTCTAAGGTGTTGCGGTTTTTTGTGCCTACGGCGCGCTGAGAGCCCCTAAGTTCTTACAGTTTGTTAAGAGGTTACATATCCCCCTATACTTTTCCGCCCGCTTGTGCTATAGTGGAATTGCGGGAAGAGCAGTAGCCCCGCGATACTCAGATTGACCACGAGGAACCACCTCGGGCCGCGTTCAAGGGGCTATTGCTTAACCAGTGTTTCACGTGAAACATTCTCGTTGTAAGTACTCAAATATACATATAAGTAAGGAAATGTAATTATGCCTCCGCCTCCGATGCCCAACTATGATGTTGACGGCCTTGTAGCTATTGAGATGCACTTCACCTATGACACCCAACTCTGTATGAATAAGTATTGGGTGCAGTTTAACAATACCCCCATCGATGACAACGATGTCCACCTCGTGGCGCAGTCCTTCGTGGGATGGTGGACGGACCTGATGGCACCGCACGTGCCCGAGACACTCATCCTACAAGAGGTGGTGGCCAAAGAACTTAAGGATGGTGGCATCGCTGTGCTAGAGACTACAGATTTGCCAGCACCGGGGCTGTATGCACAGCCTCAGTTACCCAACAACGTCACTGTGGCAGTACATTGGGGCACCGGGCGTGTTGGCCGTAGTATGCATGGCCGTACATACCACCTCGGAATCCCCGAGGACCAGGTAATCGGTAACCAGCTAACACCGGGATTCCAGGGTAATCTACTGGGAGTGTACGAAGGTCTGCGGACTACGCTTGATAACGCACTCCTCGGTGTGGAGTATAGCATTGTCTCATTCGTCACTCAGGGTTTGTGGCGGATGCAGCCTCTCGTAACTCCAATCACAGGGGTGGCCCTTGACCCCACCATCGATAGCCAGCGCCGCCGACTGCCGGGCCGTGGGCAGTAGTGTCGACGAAGAACAGACTAGAAGCAAGCCATAGTATAGGAAGGGAGAAAGCAAACGAAATGAGCCTTACAAGTGGAAACAGAGAGACCAAAAAGCAGCCAATTCGGTCGTATTCTCCACGAAGAGAGCCCGCCGATTGGACTAGCATTGAGGCTGAGGCAATCAGACACGCTATTAGCGCCGTGGGAAGTATTGGCGGCGCGGTACGCTTTGGCTATAGCCGTGACGG
>DASSHR010000068.1:0-1671 GCA_035692745.1 Candidatus Limnocylindrales bacterium
AGCCACAGCCCGACGCTGACGACGACCATCAGCACGAGCGAGAACGGGTAGCCCAGCGCCCACTTGAACTCCGGCATGTCGAAGTTCATGCCGTACACGGCCGCGATGAGCGTCGGCGCGAAGATGATCGCGGCCCATGAGGAGATCCGCTTCACCTCCTCGTTCTGGGCGATGCTCGCCTCGGTGAGGCGCTTCACCTCTTCGTTCTGGGCCTGGTTCACGAGCGTGGCATTGACCGTGAGGATGTCCGCGAGCATCTGGCGGAAGCCCACGACGCGCTCCGTGACCGTCGTCGCGTGGTCCGCGACGTCGCGCAGGTAGCGCTGCAGCTCCTCGTTCGTCTCGTACTTCTCGAAGCCGGCGACGAGGGCCTCGAGCATGCCGTGGAGCGGCCGGGTCGAGCGCTGGAACTCGATCACCTCGCCCGACAGCTCGTAGATGCGCCGCGACACCCGCGGGTCGCCCCGGAAGACCTCGGTCTCGATCTCGTCGATGTCCTTGTCGAGGCCGGCGACGACCGGCGCGAAGCCGTCGACGACGCTATCGAGGATCGCGTACAGCACCGCCTCCGGCCCCAGGGCGAGGAGCTCCGGGATCGACTCCATCCGGTGGCGGACCACGCCCAGATCGGGCGTGCGGCTGTGGCGGACCGTGATCACGAAATCGGGGCCCACGAAGACGTGGATCTCGCCGAACTCAACCTCCTCGTCCTTGTCCAGGTAGGTGGCGGACCGGAGGACCACGAAGAGGGTGTCGCCGTAGCGTTCGAGCTTGGGCCGCTGATGGGCAACGATCGCGTCCTCGACCGCGAGCTCGTGCAGGCCGAACTCATCGGCGACGGGCCGGAGCTGCGCCTCGGTAGGCCGGAACAGGCCGAGCCAGGCCATCGCTCCCGTCGTCGAACGCAGTGCGGTGGCGGTCTCCGAGACCGTCTTCGGCGAGGCGACGCGCTGGCCGGCAACGTAGATCCCGGCATCGACCATCGATTCCTCGACCGGCGCGACGACGTCCTCCGGCCGCGCCTCCATCGAGACCTCGGGTGCCTCGGCGTGCAACCCGGGCGGCACGAGCCCGCCGGAAGCGCCCAACCCGCCCACGCCCGGCCGGTCCGCCTGCGGGCGCCGGATCGGGAGCAGGAACCGCGGCCGGCGATCGGGCTTGTCGGGGCGGTCGGAACGGACGGAGCGGTCTGGGCGGTCGGCCATCGCGCGGATCGTAGGCGTCCGGCGGTCAGTCCGCCCCCGGCGCCGGCACCGCGCTCGCGAGCTCGATCAGGAAGTACGTGCCGGCCGCGCGAATGTGGGCGCGGGCCACCCGGTAGATCAGATTGCCGGGGAAGACGTGCTGGCCGGTCGCGCGAATCGCTTTGTCGCGCAAGACGCCGGGCTCCAGGCGCGTGGCCCGGATGGGGATCGTCGCCGGTGGCCGGAAGACGAGGGCCCCCGTGCCGGCCGCCTCCAGGTTCCGGGTCCACGCGACGTCGCCGTTCGGGTGGCCGAGGAACCAGCGGTCTCCATCACGGAGTAGTCCCAGCAGCACGTGCCGCGTGATCCCGGTCCGTCGGCCCGCAACCTGCAGCTCCACGACGTTGCCCAGCCCGAAGCCGCGCCACTGGAGCCGGACGAGCGGATCCAGGAGGCGAATCAGCCGGTACTGGATCGGAAGCCAGCG